>CASBQC010000273.1 GCA_949127805.1 Nostocales cyanobacterium PMM_0081 | reverse complement strand
CCTGTTTCCTCGACTGCTGGAGAGGTTTCGGCAACTGTCCGCTTTAGGCGATCGCCAAGTTCGGTGGAAGCATAGGCAGAGGAGGAGAAAAATGGTGCGGCGATCGCTAAAAATACTGGCAATATGCCGACACTACTCTTGGTAAGTAGGGCAAAGCGCAATATCGACGATTGTAGGTGATGTCCTATTTTCCGCTTCATCCCCAAATTTTTGGAAAAATTTACACAAGGTTTTCTAGTTTTCATCGCTTACCCCCTGAAAAAGCAGGGGTAACCCCAAAATTGACTCGTGCCAAACTACCTGGTGCTAATTTCACCATGCGTGACTGGCTATTTTTTTCGATAAAGTACGTGTTAGGTGCTAATGCGTAACCAGGTAAGCTACTCATGTCCAGTGTTGCCGAACGATAACCGGATATGACTCCGGGCAAGGAAAATAGTCCTTTGGCATCGGTGACGATCCGATTACCGTCGTCCATGTAAATCACGGCGTTCGGTATTCCTGGTTCGTTCGATTGCTGTTCACCATCAAAGTTTTTATCGACAAACACGCGCCCAATCAAGGTGCCACAATCCGAGAGAATACCCGGTCGAATCCGTATTCGATAGCTGGTTTGGTTACTGTTTACTCCGCCAGCTGTGGCTTGTGCTAAGTTTCTGCCATCTCCTCGAACTGCATCTGGCGTTACTTCAGCGGCATATACCACAGTTAAGGTTTCGTTCGGTTGCAGTCCGGAATTTGCATTAATTGTCACTGTCCGATTTGAACCCCGGTCAGCGGTTAAGGTGACTTCCCTATTACCGATAAAACCTTTCAACGATCTGTTGATCAATCGCACTCCTAAGGGCAGTCTGTCTGTAATCGATACCCGGCTTGTTGCTGCCCGACCAGCATTTCTGATGGCAAGGCGGTAAACTACTGTTTCACCCGGTTCGGCTGCTGCCCTATCACCTGTTTTGATAATCTCCAAAGCCGCTTGTCCCGCAGTTAAAGTCACCTCGTTTGAGCGAACTTGTGGAAGATTGTCTGCGCCAGCACCTGCGGTATTCCTGATTTGAGTTTGAGCAAAAACAGGTATAATTCCGTAAGTAAATATACTGAAGGAAAAAAATGTAAAAAGGAGGCTATTATGCCTCAGCCATGAATTTATAGATGTCATTGTAAGGCATCAAGCAATAGCAGAGATTTGTTCTGGGTTTGGGTTTTTGTGGAAAAGCCTAATTCCTTTCTGGACTTTTCAAATTGTTTTAGACGCAAGCATAGTATCACTAAATCTTACCGAGGGGTCTTGAAACTCTGATAGAATTGCAGTCTCTTCACAATTGGTTTTACACAATCTTTAATTAACTTTTTCTTTGATGAGAGCATATTATCAAACATGTGTCAATCAGATCAACACATAATTTGGGTTCGCTTTTATTTTGAGAACTAAGGATTTAATCCGCAGCAATTATTGCTGCCATGATATTAGCAATACTAATACTTGTCAAACTTAATCACAAAAGTATTAGCCTACATTTCAGTGCAACAAGTGCATGAAAAATACGCTACAGAATTGTATTCCCAATATCAAGAAAGCAAAAACAGCCGTATTCTGTCCCTCTGCTCTTTTTTCCTTTGTATTGCAAGGAAATCCTGTCGATCAGAGTAAAATTCAATTCAATCTTCAGGAAGCAAAATGTTGTAGACTTTCCTCCTTTTGGTATATGAAACGCCTTTTGTACCCTCAATTCACTGCAATACTAAGCAGGCAGAAAGCTTGCCGTTTACTAACTGCTTATATCTACTGCACCCTAATACAATTACGCTTTGCTAACTGCTCCTAAAAAAACATTTCTATTTTTTTGTGATTAGAGCATGTTATCAAAGCTATGTCAATTTTCAAAACAAAATTTGTTACTTTTACGGTAACTGCCAAGATAAATATATCTACTTCAAATTCATGAGCAGAATAAAAAGTATTGACAATTGTTGCCAACAGATGAACACGACTGATGATTATGCGATTTTACCAGGTTGTTGACAAGAAATTAACACCACTCGATAATCTGGTTAGTTTATTTAAGAGGATGTATGACAGCGCCCTCAATGCACCAATTGCATAAAAATCAAGCTGCAAAATATAAAGCGCTATGCACCCGTGTCACAAAATAACGAAACATCTGCTTATTTTCCGAAAACTGAACAAAAAGCGAAGCGAGCAAATTAAAAATTTTATACTAAGTAATACTAAATTACAATAGTAACCTAATTTACATTCACCTAAATTACTTCATCAACATGTTTGTGATGAATAATCCAGTAGCCGATATACAAAAGATGACGAATCAGTATCTTTAGGCAACACTTAAGTGATATTACTCATAAATCGTATTTAACGCATCAGGGTAATAAAAACATATTCAGTATTTTTTCTTATCATTCGTCTGATTGTTTCTACGTAATCGTATATTCTCTGTTGAGAAAAAAGCTGCTAAAATATGATACTAATCAGCCACCAACAACGCAATTCTCAAAGACCATCCGGATTTTGTCTTAGCTTGTATGGTTGCAATGACGAAGAAGGCACTGCAAGGATTAGATTCATAGGGCATTTTAGTTACTAGTAATTTAATATTTAAAGTAATTTTATTGACATAAATAGGAAACTGCTATGGGATGTGGAACGCTTGATTAGCATTTTGCAACAATCGCCTTGCCCAGTACTCAATAACTATACAAAGTTTCTATGGCTAATGATTTTATCATAGAAAAATTTTACCCAATTAAAGTTAGGGGCAAACAACTAATTTCCAGACAAAACTCTTAGGGGAGAACTTATTGGTTTTACCCAAGATAATTCTCACCCTAGATGCCCGAAAGCGATCTGACCATAGGGTATTGATTTGTGCTTACGACTACTTCAATTTCAATGCATTTCGTCGTATTCTGTGGCTTCAACTCGTCGGGTTTCTACACGTGGGGGAAGAAACTCAGCCCGTCGTATAGGAGCCAGTGGCGGTGTTGGACCATTATAAGGATGAATTACTTGTACGGTACGAGTAGCACCCTGCCGTGGTGAGAACAAAGCCAACAGACCAGCTACAACAACACCACCGCCAATCGTTAGAGTCATACCTGCCACTGCCCAAACTATGGGTGAAGACGACCAAGGAGTTTCAGTCTGCTGCTTCAATGCTGCTTGTTGAGCGGCTTGGTTATTGACGCTTAATTGAGCTTGGTTTTTATAATTTTCGACTTGATATTGAAGTTGGGGAATTTGCTGTTTGAGCAGATCATTTTCTCGCTGTAGCACGTCTAGCTGACTTTTCTGCCGTTCCATTTGCATTCTGAACTCTTCGGTCCCGCTGGGATTGATTGGCGCAGGATTGGGGTATGGTTGCCCATAGGCAGGATATTGACCGGGCTGCATCATTTGCGGTGCGACTACAGTGGCTGGCATTTGTGGGGCAACAGCAATATTAGGTTGTAGGTTTGGAAGACCTGTCCCTTTGAGCAATACGATCGCTGCTAGACCAGCTACAGCAACTCCGCCGATAAACGCCATACTTTCACTCATCGCCTCTCCCCCTCAACTGCGACGTAATTATAACCATTTGTGACTTACTCACTCTCACACTCATTATTTATAACCTATTCAAGTTTACATAATACTCAAACCATAAACGGATGTATCGGCTATTTTTTTACACCTTGATATCTGCTGTTAATATTCAAGAACATATCGGTTAAATTGTCTACTCAGTCAGGGCAAAAAACTTGCACTTTAAAGATTTGTGCTACTTGTCAGAAGTTTGGAGGCTTTGCTTGAGGGTTTGACAAAACGAGCGCGATCGCCTTTAATCCTTGTTCTGAGTTGACGAATGCCAGACGTTTGACAAAAGCGCTACCAACAATTGCTGCATCCGCTTTCGTTCCTTTTTGTAAAGCGCGGGTAGCAGCAGCTTGAATTACTGGTCTATCCGCCAGAGGATCTGAGTAAGGAACACCCAATTCAATTATGTCCGCTCCACTGCGATTTAAAACCTGCAACGCTTCGGCGGTTGTTTCTAAACTCGGATCGCAAGCACTAATAAACGGAATCAGCGCACATTCGGAGTTACGCGAGAGATTTTTAAACCAATCAGAAATCGCAGTCATTAGTTATTGGGCATTAGTTATTGGGCATTGGGCATTGGGCATTAGTTATTGGGCATTGGGCATTGGGCATTGGGCATTGGGCATTGGGCATTGGG
>CASBQC010000272.1 GCA_949127805.1 Nostocales cyanobacterium PMM_0081 | reverse complement strand
CCATTAATAGAGGTAACTTATGAATACTAGTATTAACTTACTTTCTCCGTACAAGTTGGGTGAACTTGAATTACCTAACCGAATTGTGATGGCTCCTTTAACGCGACAAAGGGCAGGTGAGGAAAATGTTCCACATCAGCTAAACGCCGAATATTACGTTCAACGAGCAACAGCGGGACTGATTATTGCCGAAGCAACTCAAATTTCTCCTCAAGGGCAGGGGTATCCGCATACACCAGGGATTCATTCACCAGAACAGGTGGCAGGTTGGCGATTGGTGACAGATGCAGTACATCAACACAAAGGAAGAATTTACCTGCAACTGTGGCACGTTGGCAGAATTTCTCACCCTGATTTCCAACCCGATGGGGCTTTGCCTGTAGCACCGAGTGCGATCGCTCCCAAAGGGCAAACAATGACTTACGAAGGAATGAAACCTTTTGTTACTCCCCGCGCTTTGGAAACCTGGGAGATTCCAGAAATTGTGGAACAGTACCGCCAAGCCGCAGCGAATGCCTTAGAAGCTGGGTTTGATGGCGTGGAAATTCACGCAGCTAATGGTTATTTAATTGACCAGTTTCTCCGCGATGGTACGAATCAGCGTACAGATAAGTATGGCGGTTCAATTGAAAATCGCGCTCGACTGCTGGTAGAAGTAACAGAGGCGGTAACTAGTGTATGGGATGCTAATAGAGTAGGGGTGCGCTTTTCTCCTAGCGGTACTTTTAACGATATGCATGATTCCCATCCTTTGGAAACCTTTGGTTATGCAGCCCAAGCGCTGAATAAGTTTGGTTTAGCATATCTGCATATCTTTGAAGCGATAGAAGCAGATATCAGACATGGGGCGACGGTGGTGCCAACCAGTTATCTAAAAGAGCGCTTTCAAGGTACACTCATTGTCAATGGCGGTTATGACAAAAACAGAGGTGATGCTGTATTGTCAACAGGCGCGGCTGATTTAGTTGCATTTGGCACTTTATATATAGCCAATCCCGATTTACCTGAACGCTTTGCTTTAAATGCGCCGTTGAATCAACCAGATCCGACAACCTTTTATGGTGGTGGCGAAAAAGGATACACAGATTATCCAGCGATCGCTAGTTAAGTTATTCTACCAACGCGAACAACAGAGCAGCAATATGCATATACAGCATTAGACATCTCCACAAAAGACGTAGAGACGTTCCTTTCGTAACGTCTCTACAAGGATTTCGGGCAACGCATATTTCATTTAGGTCGATGTCTATTAGACATCAACCGAAAAGACCTAAAGACGCTTGGGAATCGCCGTCTCTACAAGCGTTTCGGGCAACGCATAATTAATTTTCGGAGATGTCTATTGATTGTTGAATTCTCTCTGCAAACAATACAGGGACAAAAATCATGCCACACTTATTCGATTCTTATCAACTCAAAGACGTAAAACTACGTAATCGCATTGGTATTTCGCCGATGTGCCAATATAGTTCCGATGATGGAATGGCTAACGATTTCCATTTAGTTCATCTTGGTTCGCGTGCAGTAGGTGGTGCAGGATTAATTATCGCCGAGGCTACCGCTGTGGAACCGCGAGGACGCATCACGCCAAAAGATGCAGGAATTTGGTCAGATAAGCACATTGAACCGCTACAGCGCATCAACAAGTTTATCAAAGAACATGGTGCCGTGTCGGGAATTCAGCTAGCGCACGCAGGCAGAAAAGCCAGCGCAGGACGTCCGTGGGAAGGCGATAATTCCCTTAAAGATTCTGAAGGTGGTTGGGAGACAATCGCACCAAGCGCGATCGCCTTTGATAATGATAAATTATGGCGAGTTCCCAACGAAATGACACACGAAGATATTCAGCAAATACAGGATGATTTTCGATCTGCCACAGTGCGATCGCTTGAAGCTGGATATGAATGGTTAGAATTACATTTTGCCCACGGTTATTTAGCACACAGCTTTTATTCACCGCTATCTAATAAACGTACAGATGAGTATGGCGGTAGTTTTGAAAATAGAATTCGCTTTTTGTTAGAAACAACACGCGCTGTCAGGGAAGTTTGGTCTGATCGCCTACCTCTAACTGCCAGATTATCATGTTCTGATTGGGTAGAAGGCGGCTGGACAATTGATGATTCAGTCCAATTGTCGAAAAAGCTGAAAGCTGAAGGTGTCGATTTGATTGATTGTAGTTCGGGTTTCAACACTCCTGATAATAAAAATATTCCCTTTGGTTCTGGTTGGCAAATTCCCTTTTCTGAAAAGATTCGTAACAATGCCGACATTGCCACTGCTGCTGTGGGATTGATTACCAGCCCCATGCAAGCGGATGAAATTATCCGCAATAATCGTGCAGATATTGTATTATTAGCAAGGGAATCATTACGTGACCCTTACTGGGCTTATCACGCTGCCCAAGAACTTCGCAAGAAAAATATTGCTACATTGCCGGTACAATATGCAAGTTGGCTGTAAAAAGCTGCAACTTTTAAACAAAGCCTGGGAAATAAGTTAATTTCTTGCTTTGTGCTAACTTTCCTGAATTATTATCCCATAAAAACATGAATCCAATCACGCAAGTTCAATCTCTAGATGTAAAGAGCGCGATCGCTCAACGTCGTTCGATCAAAAGTTTCAAATCAGACCCCATATCAAAAGAACTGCTGCATCAACTGGTTGAGTTAACTGTAGCCGCACCCAGCAGCTATAATATCCAAGATTGGCGAATTGTGCTTGTACAAGACGAAGCCCAAAAAGCAGCTTTATGTGCAGCATCTTGGAATCAACAACAAATCATCCAAGCACCTGTTACCTTTGTTTTTGCCTGCGATCCCTACGCAGGGGAAAAAGACTTAACCCCCGTTTTTGAACAAGGGTTACAAACTGGCGCTTGGAATGAAGGCACGGTAAACTATTTTAAAACAGCCATTCCTCAGTTTCATGGCGCACTTGGAGACAAACGCCGGGAATATGCCATCAAAGATGCGATGATTGCAGCGACACATTTAGTATTAGCAGCCGAAAGTTTAGGTTTGTCCACCTGTTTTATGAATGGCTGGATTGAAGACAAAGTAAAAGAAGTGATTGGTGCTGCTAACGAACCAGATTTAGCGATCGCCATCCTCATCCCTGTTGGCTATGCAGCCGAACCACGTCTTAATCCCGGTCGTTTGCCATTTCCTCATAACGTCTTTGTAGACACATTAAACAACCCCTACGAAGGTTAACACGTTCCCAATTTAAAGGCGGTTTGTAGTGAGCGATTTATCGCTCAATTTCAACAATTAAAACCGCTCACTACAAACTTTCCACAACTCGTGTGTAAATCTTAATTTTGCTCATGTTAATTACTTGGTAGTAAGTAATTCGCGTTTTTGATTTAAGCGCTGAAGCGCTTACTACAAAATCACCAAATCAAGAGAAATTACAAATGATTGAACTTTACTATTGGACAACGCCCAACGGTCATAAAATCACGATGTTCCTTGAGGAAGTCGGACTGCCTTATAATATCATTCCAGTAAATATAGGAACAGGCGATCAGTTTAAACCTGATTTTCTGAAGATTTCCCCAAATAATCGCATCCCCGCAATAATTGATCGCGAACCTGCAATTGGTGGTGAACCGATTTCGGTGTTTGAATCTGGGGCAATCTTATTATATTTGGCAGAAAAAACCGGCAAGTTGATTTCAGCAGACTTACGCGATCGCGTTGAAACCTTGCAATGGTTATTTTGGCAAATGGCAGGACTCGGACCAATGGCAGGGCAAAATCACCACTTTTTTCAATATGCACCCGAAAAGATTGACTATGCCATCAATCGCTATGTGAATGAAACAGGGCGTTTATATGGAGTGCTGAATAAGCGATTAGCAGATAGAGAATTTGTGGCTGGCGATTATTCCATCGCAGATATTGCTGCTTATCCCTGGATTGTCGGGTATGAACGCCAAAATCAGAAATTAGAAGATTTTCCCAACTTGAAGCGCTGGTTTGAAGCTATTATTGCACGTCCGGCAACAATTCGCGCCTATCAAAAGGCAGAAACATTTAAAAATCAGGCGCTTGATATCGAGAAATCACGCGAGTTATTATTTAACCAATCGGCGAAAACGATTCAATGACAAATAAAACACCCGTCTCATTAGGACTGTTAGGTGCTGCGGGTTTCATGGTAATTGCTGATGTACGGGTAATTGACCCGTTGCTACACATTATCGCCGATGATTTTAAAGTAGGTGTTGGCAGTGCTGCGGTGATTGTCAGTGCCTATAGAATTCCCTACGGACTGTTTCAGTTAGTTTATGGTCCGCCATCGCGATCGCATTGGTAAACTCAAGGTAATGACAGCAGCAATGGCTGCATTTGCAGTGGGGACGGCTGCTTGTGCCTTTGTGCCAAACATCGCCATACTAGCATTGCTGCGGTGTCTCACGGGTATAGTTGCAGCCGGGATTATACCGATGGCATTAGCTTAAAAAGAATGTAGTGTTACCACTGTCTTCGAGAACCTTAATTAGGTGGCTAATGACAAACTTACTTCACCATATAACTAATCTAACTCGCGGCGCCCTTCCAAAGCTCTAGCCAGCGTCACCTCATCAGCGTATTCTAAATCGCCACCCATAGGCAAGCCAAAAGCAATCCGCGTCACTTTGGTAAATGGCTTGATTAATTGACCAATATATAACGTGGTCGTTTCTCCTTCAACACTGGGACTAATTGCCAGAATAACTTCTTGAGGCTTATCTTTACTTACCCGTCGCACCAAAGCTTGCAGAGTTAACTGTTCTGGACCAATTCCATCTATGGGAGAAATCACCCCACCCAAGACATGATACTTGCCTTTGAACTCGCGGGTTTTTTCTAGTGCAATCACATCGCGAGAATCTGCTACTACACAGATAGTGGTGTTGTCGCGGTTAGAATTGCGACAAATTTCACAAACAGGTTCAGAAGATAGATGAAAGCAGACAGAACACAAGCCTATCTGTTTTTTTGCCTCGATTAAAGCTTGTGCTAAAGCTTCTACTTCTGATTCTGGACGCTTCAAGATGTGCAGCGCTAGACGTTGGGCAGTTTTGGGACCCACTCCTGGCAAGCGTTGCAGTTGCTCAATTAACCGTGCTAAAGGACGTGCGTAAACCGTTGTCTTGTCTCCAGTATGTTCGTACCATAACTATAATGACATTTTTCGCGACTTTAGATTGGTCATTTATAGGACTTACGCTGTTAGACCTCTCAAACTCTCCCGAACCTCCGTGTACTCTGCGATAGGAGTGCGGTTCGTCCCGTCCGTGACTCATGCGTAAGTCCTAATTTAATTGAAATTCTACCGTATTTATTTATTCCTTAGGCGATCGCCTAACTAAAGAAATATAGCGGTTATCGGTTGAGGTTCTGTATTTCATCGAAGTACACCCCGCTATATTAGCTAAGATAGGTGATGCATTTTAAGGCATTTTAATGATATAGGTCAAACTTATCTCAAAGAATCTGAGATGAGTTCTTGAATACTGCATCCAAAATGCTTTTTCAGTACAACCTCTACTTTTTCTTTCTTACTTTAACTGCAATTATTTCAGTTATTGTTGCCTTTGGTGCTTGGCAGCGTCGCAAAACGAATTCTGTTAGCGAACCGTTTATTTTGATGATGCTGGCGATCGCCTTCTACGCTATGGTTGCGGCGATGGAAGCAGCTGCTACTGCTCTTTCGGATAAAATATTTTGGTCAAAGCTAGAATACCTTGGTTCGGGAAGTTTGATTACGCTCTTCTTGATATTTGCGATCCACTTTACCAACAAAAAACGGTGGCTGACATCTCGCAATACAGTGTTGTTATGGATTATTCCCGCCTTTAATGTGGCAATGGTTGCGACCAACGAATGGCATAATCTGATTTGGACTGGCTTTTTGCTCGATCCTCACGGAAGTAATGTTGTGATTTACAGACATGGTATCGGCTTTTTTTGGGTAATTTCATGTGTGTATATTTACACATTTTTAGGGGTATTTCTGCTTACCAAAAGGGCTTTGCTGCCCTCTGTTCTGTATAGCCAGCAATCTAAGATAGCATTAATTGGGGCATTGATACCACTGCTTGGGGCTACCGCGTATATGCTAGGTCTGACTCCCCCCGGTCTGAACGTCACCCCGATGAGCTTCATGGTGACCGGACTGATTTATGCTGTTAGCCTCTTTCGCTTCCGCATGTTTGACCTTGTTCCCGTAGCGCGGGACATTTTGATTGACAGAATGAGTGATGGTGTGCTCGTCTTAGATGTGCAAAACCGCATTCTTGACATTAATCCGGCGGCACAAAATCTTATTGGGACGACAGCACTGCTGATTGGACAACCTGTCGATCAAGTTTTGTCAAAATGGCAACATAATGTGATATTATACCACGAACATGATAGCGTCAAAACAGAAATATTAATCGATTCGGCAACACTTAGTTACGTGGAACTACGGATTACGCTATTACGCGATCGCCGCAGGCAATTAACAGGATATCTGCTTATTTTGCGTGACATTACTCAACGCCATCAGGCTGAGGTTGAACTTCGGCAGGCTAACGAACGTTTGCGTCTTCAAGTGCTCGAAATTGAGACTTTACAGACTCAGCTACACGAACAGGCAATGCACGACGGACTGACTGGCTTGTTCAATCGGCGTTATTTTGACTCCTCATTCCCAAGAGAGCTGGTATGTGCAGCACAAGAGTCTTATCCAGTTGCGGTGATTTTAATGGATATCGATTACTTCAAGAAGATTAACGATACATTTGGGCATCAGGCAGGCGATCGCGTATTACAAGTATTTGCAGACCTGCTGCTGAAATACAGCCGCTCTAGCGACATCGTGTGTCGGTATGGCGGTGAAGAGTTTGTATTAGCTTTGCCCGGTATGACACTAAATAATGCGTTTCAACGTGCTGAACAAATCCGGTTATCCTTTCAAGCTGCGCGAGTGAAATTTGGAGACAAGGAAATAAATACGACGGTTTCGGGTGGAATTTGCGTATTTCCCGATAATGCAAAAACCGGCGATGACTTGTTGCAACTTGCCGATAAAGCATTGTATGCCGCAAAAGCATATGGACGCAATTGTATCAAATATGTACGATAATACTCACCGAACCTACGCAAAACACCTCTCCAACTCTTATTCCTCTGTGTCCTCTGCGTTCTCTGCGGTTCGTCCCGTCCGTGAAAAACTGCGTAAGTCCTAACTCAATCTATCCAATTCTGCTTTCAATCAGGCATAATTGTCTGGTGAAGATTCACACCACTAAAGTTAGCCCCTCTAATTTTAGCGCCGGTGAGGTTAGCCCCTTTAAGGTTAGCGCCTGCCAAGTTCGCACCATTCAAGTTAGTCCATCTCAAGTTAGCTTTGCTCAAGTCAGCTTCACTCAAGTTAGCCTTGCTCATGTATGCACCACCCAGGTGAGCATAACTTAAATTAGCTTTGTACAAATCAGTTTTATAAAGATAAGCCCCGATTACTTCTGCCTCATACAAATTTGCTTGGCTTAAGTCAGCTTCACTCAAGTTAGCTTCCATCAGGTTTGCAAAAGACAGGTTAGCCCGACAAAGCTTTGCTGTACCGAAATCAGCACCTCTCAAGTTGGCTTTGCTCAAGTCAGTGCCAATTAAATTAGCATAAGCGATCGCAGCGTCTTTCAGATTTGCCTCACTCAAATTAGCTCCAATCAGATTGGCATAACTCAAATCTGCTTGTGTCAGTGTAGCACCACTCAAGTTAGCAACACTCAAGTTAGCTTCACTCAAGTTAGCTTCACTCAAGTTAGCTTCACTCAAGTTAGCGCTGCTTAAGTTAGCACCACTGAGGTTTGCTCGCACCAGTAAAGCATTACTCAAATCCACCCGACTCAAGTTTACCCCTTCGAGGTTCGCGCCTCTGAGATTATACCCTTGCAAATTTCCAGCGCTGAGGTCTGGTTCAATTTGGGGATTTTTCTTTCTCCACTCGGTCCATGTGACTGCACCTGCTTTCAGTAAAGCGAGATGCTCTCGATTTGCCATGATATTTACTTTACTCCTGACGCCCACCCTGAAGATTTGCTCGACCAGGGACACTTTCAATCGCTGCTAACGCTCCTTGAGCACCTGCGAGAATATCACGTTCATGTCCACCTAAATAAAGCCGTCCAAAGCTCCCTACAGCTTGAACTTCAAGAATATTAATCGATGCTGCTTTCTCAGCTTCATTCGCAGCAAGTGCAGCGTAAGCAGCAGGCTCAACTTCTAACACATACAGCGTTTGTCCCGCAAGTAGTAACTGTCCGCGTCGCGTGCGATTGATAAGTTGTGTTTGATAAGCATCAATATTGCGGATAATTTGGGTGGAAACGACACGCGGTTTCAGACACTCTTCTTTTTTAACTCCTAGCATCGCCAAAACCGCTTGACCAGCAGCTCGCGTTTCCCCTTGGGAGGCAGAATGAACTTCTAATAAGCCATACAGCCGTTCGACTACTTGGACTCCTGGACGAACAGAAGCAGCTTTGAGGGCTACATCGGTAATTTTATTAATTTCGATACCAGGAGAGATTTCAATCCACAATGATGTGTCCCCTGGTAATGGCAAGAAACCTTGGGCTACTGTTCCAATATATGCTGCGTGTTGAGGTTGCAGGCTGTCGAGAAAGACAAAACTGCGTAGTTCTATTCCCAAAGTTTAGCTCTCCAGTCATATTGCGATGTATGGGCGTCACTTTAAACTACTATAAGGCTCGGTGGCTGCATCGTTCAAATAGTTTACATAAAAGCAAGGCGATCGCTTTGTTGGGTTAAATCGTGTGCCAGCAGCTACGAAGCAGATGAAGAAGGGTTTTGCCCCTTCTTTAATTACACTGTTTCTTTTTTAACTTTCCTCGCGTAATTCCCCAACCTAGCGCCAAAGGCAGGGAGGGGATGTAAGCGAGTCAAAAACGTTAGCGAAGCGGTAGCGAGTCTTCGAGCGTCAACGCCCTATTGCCAATTTTTACCGCAGGTAAAACAAGTAATAGGGCAGTTGAGTTTTTGACAATTATTAGCTTTTTGGGTTTTCTTGAGATCGTATATACTCTTTTATTATTTCTAATGGTGCGCCGCCTGCGGAAATAATACAATATGCGTCTGTCCAAAAACTAGGATCTTCTTTTTTCCAATAAAATTGTTTTAGATAATCTTCAAATTCTTTCCTAATAATGCGACTTGATGCAGATTTGAGAGAACTAATTAACTGTGAAATATTGTTGTCTGGATGAGCATCTACTAATAGATGTACATGATTCTCCTCTTTGTTAAACTCTACCAATTCACACTGTCTCAGTATCTAGCCAATTAATGTATTTACCTCGCGAAATATACTTAATTTATTCAAATAATTTCCGGAATTTAAATTTTAACTGGTGAAACAAAATCATAACCAAAGAGTAGTCGCAGTTTTGAAGAAAGCGCCTTTTCACTTTTTTAATTCAAACTAAAAAGCGCCCCCCGAAATTCGGGAGACGCTTTTTAATTTGTAGAGACGCGATAAATCGCGTCTCTACATTGAAGATTAACCGTTGATAGCAGGTGCAGTCAATGCTACAGGAGCGAAGTCAGCAGCAGCCAAATCTAGAGGGAAGTTGTGAGCGTTGCGCTCGTGCATTACTTCCATACCCAAGTTAGCGCGGTTGATTACGTCAGCCCATGTGTTGATAACACGACCGCTAGAATCAATT
>CASBQC010000271.1 GCA_949127805.1 Nostocales cyanobacterium PMM_0081 | reverse complement strand
CATTTAACAATACCGCAAGAGCCACTGCAACCACTCCCGGTAACACCACACCTGTAACTGATGACTCGACTGATGGTGTTAACCCAGATTTAGGCAGTACGGTAACAGGAAATAATAACGATGGCGACCCAACTAATAATAATGTGCCGACGCTAGTTAGGTTCAATGGAACACCAAACCTGCGTTTTGTCAAGCGAATTTCCAATGTGTTCCGCAATGGCACTCCCCTAACAGGGGTTAACTTTAATACTTTTATCGATGACCCCAACGATAGCAACGATAATGCTGGTGGATGGTCGCAATTAGCACCACGGGGAGTTATCAGTTTAGACTCTCAAGCTGGTTTGCTGAGTGGTGATGAAGTTGAGTATACTTTGTATTTTCTCAGTGATGGTACGCAGTCAATTCAAAACGCCAGATTTTGCGATTTAATTCCCGATGACACCGTTTTTGTACCCAATAGTTTCGGTACGGGTAGTGGTGTATTATTAAATTTAGCTGGTACAAATACATCTGTAACGAATGCGGCAGATACAGATAGAGGCAGCTTTTTCTCAGTTCTTTCATCTTTACCTGCGGGCAATTCTTGCGTTAACCAAACTAATCGCAACGGTGCTGTGATTGTCAACGTTGGGAATTTACCACAAGCAACTGGTAGCAACTTCGGTTTTGTTCGCTTCCGCGTTAGATTAAATTAAAAAGAATAGACATCTCTAGAAAAGACGTAGAGACGCGATAAATCGCCGTCTCTACAAGGGTTTCGGGCAACGCATAATTAATTTTTACGCTCTCGTCTAATAGGTAGACGCTGCTTCAAGATTGTTGTGCTGCCTGCTTAACTGCTTCAATATGAATATCTAGCTGTTCGGCTATTTGTTCGACAGTCAAACCTGCTTTCAACAGTAGTGGAACAGCAGCTAACTTACCTTGTGTGCGTCCTTGTTCTAATGCTTCTTGGTAAACTCTAGTTTGTTTTCGGAAAGCAGTTTGTTTGATTTCGACCGATCGCAAGTGATAACCTTGAGTAGCGATCGCCCAATTAAATCAAAGAATATACTAGGATATTCGGCAAACAAAACCTCCGCGTACCTTTGCGCTTACCCTTGCTCACGAGTGCGTTTAAATCATCTAGACCGCAACAACTGCACAAACGTATCACTCACAGTATGATCCTTCGTATTAGCCGCGTATTGAATCAAGTCTTCTCGCAGAGCTTTAGCCTTATCCAACTTTAGTAAAGTTGCTAACAAAAAGTATACACCCCGAAAGCGCGGATCGCTCATGTGGTCAATCAGGCGTTGTTCGGCTGCGTCACCATCACCGAGAAAAGTTTGTACTAAGAAGAAGTCCATAATTTTATCATGGCGGAAGTAGCATTCTTTCTTAGGTTCTCCTTTTTCATCTAGCCACTGACGGCTGACAACCATTTTATATTTCTCATCTTCCATTGATTGTAATTCTTGATAAAAAACCTCACCTGATAAAGCCTTTTCATCATTTAGTCGCATTTGGTAGACAGCTTCGGAGAATTTTTTCAAGGGAAATTCATGCTTCCATTCTTGCAAATATTCTGCTGCCATTTCTTTATATTGTTGTTCTTGCAGGCGAAACAAGTCTGGTTGCTTGTCTTGTGATAACATTTGAGCAACTAAAGTTAAATCCATCGGGTTGGAAAGAATTCGTTGGGATGCTTCTAACTCTTCACGAGATTGCTGTTGGTTGAAGGCTTCTGTTAAATAGTTTTTGCAAGCTTGCTCGTAAGCATTACCTTGAATTTTCGCATCTTTGGGTAGTCGCTGCTGTCGGGTAATCAAGAATTGCTCAATTTGCTGCCGTTCTAATGGTTGCAAGTAATACATCTTCGCCGTTGAGGGGGGTATCCACTCTAACGGTTGGGTAGTCATAATGATGTTACCGCGAAAGTAGCTCTCGACAAACTGCGTAATTTTGGCTCGTGTGTCTGCTGTAACTTCGTTCAGTCCATCGATGCAAATATCTATGGCACCGCTGTAAATCAGGTTTTTCAGAAATTCGGCGTCTTGTGCTTGTCCGTGCAGCTTTGCCTGAATTGCCTCAATTACACCTTTATCGCACTTGTGCGCCGGCAGATAAACGACAATTGTTTGGGAAGATTTTACCAGATGGCGGAGAAACATGGACTTGCCTAAACCAGAATCGCCTTCTAAAACAATTTGCCCTTTGATGGTGGGAATCTCCTGCGTAATCAATCGAATCTCTTGCTGTAGAGACGCGAAATTTCGCGTCTCTACAACTAAATTTCGCGTCTCTACAATTCCGGATTGGGGAAAATATGCTTGGGAATTAAAGTTGTTTAATCCTGCATCTGCTAGGAGGGAAAATTTAAATGGTTCAAATAATTTGCGACGCAAAAAGGGAACCCACGCAAGGAGAAAGCCAACGTAACCGACACCGAGAATGCGACGTACCCAAGGGTTCCAGAAGAAGATAGCTTGAACTTGGGGAAATTTCGGGTAGGCAAAGATCAGCGCCAGCCAAAAGGTAATATGAATAAGGATCATGTTTTTGGCAGCGAAGAACCACTTCCAATATTCGAGATTATTGATCACCGACTGCACCGTATCCGCTTCGTTATATCCGCCTTTTTTCAGGTTGTCGCTGTGACTTTGAAGTAAAATAATATCCTGCGGTTTCCATGAGACTTTGCGGAAAACTACGGCAATTTGCTTTGCTAAGTCGTCTTGTAATCGGTTCAGTTTTTGAGTCTTAGTTGCTTCCCAGGCTTTTTTAAAGACTTCGAGGGTTTTAACGCCTTTGTCGTGATTCAATTGGGTGGGAATAGTTTTGCTGTCAGGAATGCCAAGCCATGTTAGCAGCGTTTTCACTTCATCAGTACCACCACTAAGGAAATAAGTTAAGAAACGCCACTGTTCAAATTCTGATTGACCTGCATAATAGACGTTATCTAGAATGATGACAATGTTATCCAGATTCAGTTGTTGTATATTTCCCAATGCAGAAGCTGCACTGGAACGAACATCTGATTCAACAGTTTTATCTTTGAGGAAGTCGAGGATATCTTTGACGTAGGGTTTAGCCGCATCTCCCAAGTTTCCCAATGCTTCGGCTGCACTTGCACGAACATTTGAGTCAACAGTTTTATCTTTGAGGATGTCAGCGATATCTTTAACGTAGGGTTTAGCCGCATCCCCCAAATTTCCCAATGCGTATGCTGCACTGCTACGAGCATTTGAGTCAACAGTTTTATCTTTGAGGATTTTGGCAGCTTTCTGGGCAATATCCTCCGGTTTCTTCAGCACAGCTTTCAAATCTTGCGCTTCATATTTAGCTAATTTGTTAAAAGCAAGTTGCTGCACTTTTGGATAGCCATCGTCAAGAGCCGCTAATATACCATCAATCTGCCACGGTTGCGGCTTCGGTTTAGGTGGTTCTTTGGCGCTTACCCAAGAGAAAGAGAGGAGGAAAACAAGTAATATGGTAAAAGGGAAAAGGTAAAATGGCGATCGCTTGGTGATTTGGCGGGCAGTTTTGAGCATGGGGGAAAGCACAAGATGATGATACGCCGCTGTTGGTATAATATCAGGTGGTTAATTGTCTCCTGTTGTTCACAGAAACAATTGTATTAACCACAGAGCAACTTCATTTCCCTTGAGGAAGATTTCGGATGCATTCTGCAAAATCGTAGGGAATTGAGGGTTGAAGTTTAAACGCACTCGTAGCGCAAAGGTAAGCGCAAAGGTACGCAGAGAATTCGTTACAATTGCTATAGAATGCGATCGCATCCCGATACAATGCCATTGTGACTCGATGCAATTCGATTGTGACCCGATACAATGCCATTGTGACTCGATACAATGCCATTGTGACTCGATACAATGCCATTGTGACCCGATACAATGCCATTGTGACCCGATACAATGCCATTG
>CASBQC010000270.1 GCA_949127805.1 Nostocales cyanobacterium PMM_0081 | reverse complement strand
TGGCAGCTTTGACACAAGCGATCGCTTTCATCCGATGAACCTTTCTTGCAGTTCAATCCGATGAATGCAAGTCGCGATATCAAAGCTTCCACTTTGATCATCCATTCTGATGATGTGGAATAGCTTAACAGTTTTATTTGATATATAGTTTACTATTCGTAATGTGTCGAGATATTATTATACATTTAGTCAATTAGTTAATAGACATCTGGTGAAAAAGTAGAGACGTAGCACTGCTACGTCTAATCAAGGGTTGTGGGTAACGCATATTTAATTTCTGGAGATGTCTAATGTACTTAAATAGCTTCTTGATGAAAAGAAGGAAGTCGGATTTTCCTGGTTGTGTTCAATATAACGAATTGTGCTAGCTGAATATTTCTTGCGTAACGATTCACGAGTTAAAAATGCGCCAGCATATAAAACCGAAGAAAGTAGAGCTAATATATCTCCAGTAAAGTTGTTAGTATTAATAAACCAATCTTCAAATCCAATACAACTAGAAGCTAATATGGCAATAAGCATCCCAACCAGAAAGCGATTGTCAAATCGTTGATTTAGCACCAACCAACCGCCTAAAGTTGTAAAGATAGGAGTCATGTTGTGCAACAAATTGGCATTGGCTACACTTGTTTGGGTGAGTGAGATAGCCCACAAGGATATACAACCAAAACTCATTAGAGATTCTGTTCCGAAAAGAATTATATCATTAACGGTAACATCCTCTGATGGTTTGTCCTCTGGCTCAGTTTTGCGAGCAAATATGAACTTGCTGCTCTGCCATAAACTTAACGTAACCGCAGCAATCCAATATCGGTTAAATACAGTTGCGCCCGGTTTAAGGTCAAATTCAGTCAGCCTGATTAGGATAGCAGCAAATGAAAGGATAATGGTAGCCGTTAGTAATGCCAAGAAAGGCAGCAACAAAGACGTTTTGTTGATGGGAATCACTGCCTGATCGGGTACTGTATTCATTTGAGAGCCTTCTAGAAATAAAATATTTTGTTCGTTCAGATCCATTCAACCTGAGCATCCTCTAGACGAATAGTAGCCAAACGTAGCTTATCCACTAGTTTCTGCTCTTGCCATACACGCTGCGTGAGTTCTTCCTATGTTTGCATCTACTTGGTACTTTTAGCGTGTAGAGTTTACTATACACTTTAACGGAGTGTCACTTAAAGGATGCATACTAGAAGCTGAGGTTTTATATTACTTGCCCCTAGTAACACGCTGCCGAAATAGCAAATGAGTCTGCCAAAATAGCAAATGAGTCTGCCCTAAAAATTGAGACACCATGCTTAATTTTTGCTTTTATTACAGTCTCAGCTTTTTTTCTCACAACTGAGAAATCCCGGTATCAGTAAACCAAAAAGTTTTTGGTTTACTGACGTTTTTTTGTTGAATGACTGCTTGGGTACGTTTGCATGGCTTACGAAAATAATCGAGTGCGATATTATAATAAAGCGATACTCTGTAGGAGTGCAGATGCGATGGCGTATGTCTTTGTGGAAAATTCCATACACAACCATGAATGTAGAACTTGTTAACTCCCTTCTAGAAGTGGTACTAAATCTCTCCCCTGAAGAGCAAAAACTCTTTCAAGAAAAGCTTAGTAACAAGCATTTAACGTTACCAACTAGTAAACTTCAAACATCAGAAGAGAGATTATTACTTTGGCAGAAGTGGATAGATACAGCACCAAAAAGCTATGCCAACCTTTCTGATGAAGCTTTGCGTCGAGAAAATATCTATGATGATGAAGTATGAACCATTATCTATTAGATACCAATATCCTCTTACGCTCTAGGGATATAGCTTCACCAGATTACAATCTTATTGATCGCACAATCAGGTATCTAATATCTAACAAGCATCACTGCTTTATTACATCTCAAGTTTTAATTGAATTTTGGGTTGTAGCCACTCGACCTGTAGCTGTAAATGGATTGGGATGGACACCAGAAGAAACCCAACGAGCGGTGCAAATGCTAATAAATCAGTTTGAGTGGCTAGAAGAAACACCAGATATATTTCGCCTTTGGTTTAGCCTTGTTACAACTCACAATATTTCAGGCAAACGCACTCATGATTTACGCATACAAGCAGTCGTTCTTGCCCATAACATCAGCCATATTCTGACTTTGAACCCATTCATACTTTGTTCTAGTTGAAGGAATTACTATTATTCACCCCAACAGTATAAACAGCTAGAGGCTTGGGAAATCGACTTGAGCGTAGACATAGCCCAACCCAGGTTTTGCTGTTTACCTCCTTGTTCACGAGGGCTGAAACCCTTATGTTTACGTTAGTTATTGCAAGTTTGCGATCAAGCTAAAAATCTAGAGAGCAAAATTCGTGACTAAGGTCATGGATGAGTTTAGAACTTCCGATACATATGATTGTTTAAGTTAATTTTATATGATGGATATCAAAAGTATTCATGCAAAAGCAAAAACAACAACTACAAAAAATGTGTGAGTGTATGCAGTCTCAATGAAAACTCTACAGATTAAAAAACCTTAATACAAAATTATCATACTATAGACATAGGAGTGAAAATGAACTATGCGTTAACCGAAACCCTTGATTAGACGTAGCAGTGCTACGTCTCTACATTAATTTTCACTCCTATATTTTATAGTTAATTTAAGTTTTTACAGCAATGCTTCTCCGTAGCCGTTATTTCTACACCGGAAATGAAAAATGAAATTAGACACATCGCAGTCAGTAGATCCCACGCATTTTTTACCAGAAGAAAAGAAAGAGAAAAAGAAAAAGGGCAGATTTAACTGGATACCTTGGCTAGTTGTATTTAGTCTTTTTGGGGGGGGTGGTTACGTAGTTTATAACCAAGTGGTTGTTGTTCAGAAACAAGAAGCACAGCGAAAAGTTTTGACACAACCTGTATCTCGTCAAAATTTATCTATTAAGATTTCGGCAAACGGAACTGTTAAGCCCGAAAAGTCCATTAACGTCAGTCCTAAACAATCAGGTATACTAAAAAGACTGCTGGTAAAGGAAGGCGATACAGTCAAAGAGGGTCAGATACTTGCGAATATGGATGATTCAAATTTGCAAGGACAACTCACCCAAGCCAGAGCGCAAATAGCGCAACAAGAGGCAAATTTACAAAAGGCACAAGCAGGTAATCGTCCCCAAGATATTGCTTCAGCACAAGCATCATTAGATGAAGCTCAAGCAACTTTGCAAAAGGCACAAGCAGGCAATCGACCTCAAGATATTGCTTCAGCCCAAGCATCATTAGATGAAGTTCAAGCAAATTTGCAAAAGGCACAAGTAGGTAATCGTTCTCAAGATATTGGTCAAGCAGAGGCACGTTTACAAAGCGCTCAAGCTACTTTAAGTAAAGCCGAAGATAATTTACGCCGCAATCAGCAACTTTACACTTCTGGAGCCATTTCTCTTCAAATTGTAAACCAAAGCCGTGCAGATCGTGACAATGCCCAAGGTCAAGTAAATGAAGCTATTCAAGCACTAGGGTTGCAAAAAGCCGGTTCGCGTCCAGAAGATATGCAACAAGCACGAGCTGTAGTCAGGCAAAAACAGCAGACTCTAGCACTTTTGAAAGCCGGTTCGCGTCCAGAAGATATTCAGCAAGCACAAGCTGTAGTCAGGCAAAAACAGCAAGCTCTAGCACTTTTGAAAGCGGGAACACGCTCAGAAGATATTGAACAAGCACGCGCTCAGGTGGCTTCCGCTCGCGGTTCGCTGCAAACCATCCAAACTCAAATCAATGACACCGTACTTCGGGCACCTTTTGATGGTGTTATAACTCAAAAGTATGCTGACCCAGGTGCTTTTGTGACGCCAACCACTTCAGGTAGTGCTGTAAGTAGTGCAACATCTTCTTCAATCGTATCCTTGGCTTCTACAAATCAAGTTGTAGCAAATATAGCCGAAGTAAATATTGCTAAAATCCGCCTTGGTCAGAAAGTCACAATTACAGCAGATGCCTATCCAGGAAAAACCTTTGAGGGTAAAGTCAGTCAAATTGCCGCTCAAGCGATCGTAGAGCAAAATGTTACCAGCTTTCAAGTGAAGCTAGCCATTGTCTCAGATGCCGAAAACCTGTTGCGGTCTGGGATGAATGTAACAACAGATTTCCAAGTGGGTCAATTGGAAAATGTGCTTGTAGTGCCAACAGCAGCCGTTGTGCGGCGAGAAAAATCTACAGGTGTGTTTGTAGCAACAGAAGATAATCAACCTGTGTTTACTCGCATTCAGACTGGCGTTACAGTAGATAAATATACTGAAGTTAAATCTGGATTGAAAGGAAACGAAAGGGTATTACTCAGCTTTCCACCAGGGTCACGACCGCAATCAACACCGCGAGGCGGAATTCTTCCTGGTGTGGGAGGTGGTGGTGGTGGTCGTGGCAGCGGTGGTCGTGGTGGTCCACCTTAAAAAGTTGGCGTTGCTGATTTCATGTATCAATATGATTTTATCTAATACCAAACCCCAAGAGACGTAGCAGTACTACGTCTCTACATGCGGATTCATACCTCAATTGGTGCAACGCCAAAAAGTTAGTTATAAATATTACAATATGCTTAAGGTTTTAGCTAAACAGAAAAGTAGCTCTACTGTCTCACTGGTAGAAATATTGTCAATGGCGGTGGAGACACTTTGGAGTAACAAATTACGCACAGGTTTAACGATGCTGGGTGTAATTATTGGGATTTCCTCAGTAATTGCCATTACATCTGTTGGGCAGGGTGTGCAAAAAGGAACCGAGCAACAGATACAAGCTTTGGGTCCGGATGTGCTTTCGGTGTTTTCTGGTGCCGCTAGAAGTGGAAATATCCGTCAAGGAATTGGTTCTAGCAGTACATTAACTTGGGATGATGCCAAAGCGATCGCTCAACAAGCACCATCTGCCCAAATTGTCTCTGCCTACCTTGTAAGAAATGCACAAATTGTTTATGCAGGTCAGAACAGCTCAACACCAATTTATGGTACAGATTTAAATTACCCACAAGTTAGAGATATCCAAATCCAAAATGGGAGATTTTTTAATCAAGAAGAATTAGATACTGCCAGAGAAGTTGCTGTTATTGGACCGACGGTTGAGAGTACTCTGTTTACCGATGGTGGTGATCCCATAGGTAAGAGAATCCGCATTCAAGGAGAAGCTTATGAAGTGATTGGTGTTACGCAGTCTAAAGGTTCTCAAGGTGGGATGGATCGAGATGACTTAGTTTTCCTGCCTCTTACTAGTATGTCGGCAAGACTTGTTGGTAACAATGCTTTATCTGGTGTTTCTGTAAATGGGATTTTAATTAAAGCTGGAAATCAAGAACAGTTAGACGCTGTTCAGTTTCAAGTTACCAATCTATTACGTTTGCGTCACAATATCTATCCACCCCAAGCTGATGATTTTCGGATTACTAACCAAGCTGATATTATTAGCACCTTTACAAATATTGTCGGTTTATTTACGGTAATGGTGGTAGCGATCGCTGGAATTTCTTTAGTGGTTGGTGGAATTGGAATTGCCAATATTATGCTGGTTTCTGTTGTCGAACGAACGCGAGAAATCGGAATTCGCAAAGCAGTAGGAGCGACAAATTCAGCTATTCTCAATCAATTTTTAGCGGAAGCGATCGTAATTTCTACTGTGGGAGGAGGTATTGGTATCGGAAGTGGTATTTTGATTGCTTTGGTGGCAGCAACTGTTTTCAAATTTCCATTTGTGGTTTCTTTCTGGTCAGTAATTGTCGGGTTTGGACTTTCGTTAAGTGTGGGTTTGCTCGCAGGAGTAATTCCCGCACGGAATGCTTCTAAATTAGATCCAATTACCGCTTTAAGAAGTGATTAATATAAATTATTTGAAGTCCTGACGACTGGAAGTCGCACGCCAGATGCTTCAAGCCGGGAAACCCGTCCAACGCACTGGCTTGGCTATACAAACAAAGTCCGCCTACGCGGACTAAGAAAATGGGGTTTCAAATTTACTATGACAAGAGTAATAAAAGAGCGTTGACAATATTTTAACTATCAAGCAACAACCAACAATTATCAACTAACAACTATCCAACAACCAATATGCCAACAATGATTTGGATGGAATCTATTACGAAAACTTACCATTTAGGAGAAGTTAGTGTTCCCATACTTAAGGGAATTCAACTCTCTATAGAAGAAGGTGAATATGTATCGATTATGGGTGCGTCAGGTTCGGGTAAATCTACCCTGATGAATATTGTCGGTTGTTTGGATCGTCCGACAACTGGAAACTATATTTTTGAAGGTAGAAACCTGACTACTTTTGATGATGATGAATTAGCGTATATTCGCAATCAAAGAATCGGTTTTGTTTTCCAACAATTTAACCTTCTGTCGCGTGCAAGTGCTTTAGATAATGTTATGTTACCAATGGTTTATGCGAATCTGCCAAAGCCACAACGCCGTAAAAGGGCATTAGAAGCTTTGAGAAGAGTGGGATTAGGCGATCGCATTTCCAACCGTCCCAGCCAACTTTCTGGGGGACAACAACAACGAGTAGCGATCGCGCGTGCTTTAGTTAATAGACCTGCATTAGTTTTAGCAGATGAACCAACGGGAGCTTTAGATACTGAAACTTCTTATGAGGTGATGAATTTGTTAACAGAACTTAATGAACAAGGTATCACAATTGTGATTGTGACTCATGAACCAGATATCGCTGCTCAAACTAAAAGGATTATCCGTGTTCAGGATGGTTTAATTGTAAGTTAGTGTGGAAAAAATTTTGTAGTGAGGACTTCAGTGCTCTCTGCGCTTACTACTAGACATTGACCGAAGTTAAATATGCGTTATCCAAAAGCCCTAGAGACGTAGCACTGCTACGTCTCTACATTTTATGTCTAATTAAGAACCTTTGCTGACAAATACAAATCCCCGTGTCTTGCCTGACTCAGAATCAGTTGTTGACATTGCCTTCCACAAATCTGCTGCTCTCACCCACACAGGGGGATATTTGTAACGCGAAACATCTAATATTAAAAATCGATCTGTTTGCTCATTGTAAGCTGCTAAGGGTGAGATATGCCCACCTTTTTCTTGTCCTATTTCTTTGCGTAAATAGTTAATTAAAATGAAATTTCCCGGCTGTTTTAAATTCTCTGCTGCTAAAGAGCGAAACTTTTCTAAACTAGTATCAGCAGCATGATAAACATTAACTTTTACACCATAACTTGCCAATAATCCACCAATTTGGTCTAAAGTCATCCCTTTACGAGAGACAACCTCAGCAGCAATCACTTCTTTAGTTTTTTCATTGCTAAAAAAGTTCTCTTGAGTAAACACTCGATAGGGCTTATATTGTGGTGCTTCTGGTGCAGGGATTCCTAAACTATTTAGCACCATTACAATACTAGCTACCCCACAATATGCTTGATTGTTTTGAGTAACAAACTGCGTGCTGAGAGGAAAAAAATCTTCTCTAGATTTACTGTCAATTAATAACTTTTCTCCTTCATCTGAGTTGAAGTCAATCAAATTAGGAGAAAGAGGTAGAGTTTGAGAAAGAACACTTCCACTCGCGACACAAAACCAAACAATACTAGCTTTAAGTGATGTTTTGAGAAATTTGGGAAAATTGGTATTCATAAATTATTTTTTTGAAAAAATGTAGTGAACACTTCAGTGCTCAGAATAAAGCACTTTAGTGCTTACTACGAATTACTAATATTGTCTTTGGGTGAAGCTAAACCTTTTGATTTACGAAAGTCGCGCACAACGTCTTTGATATCTTGTAATTCACCCTCAACTAGATAATTTAATTGTCTCATTTCATCAGCAGTAATTCTGCCAGAAAGTTGAGCGATCGCTTTTTCAACTTCCGGATATTTTTTCAAAGTTGCTTGACGCACAATTGGTGCTGCTTCATAAGGAGGAAAATATTGCTTATCATCTTTTAGCACCACCAAACCCAAGCGGGCAATCTGTCCGTCAGTGGAATTACCATTTATCATGTCTACTTGTTTTTGCAACAAAGCTCGATATATTAATCCTAATTCCATCAAGCGGGGAGGTTTAGCAAAGCGTAAATTATAAGTTTTGGCTAATCCGGGAAAACCATCTTCTCTTTCCACAAATTCATAGCCAAAACCACCACGCCATTCAGGTGTATATTTAGCAGCTTGGGAAAGAGTTTGAATATTGTAACGCTTTGCATCTGTACCACGAATAATCATTGCAAAAGTGTCTTCAAAACCCAAAGGTTTCATCACTTCTAAATTAAATTGCTGCGCGTAACCTTGTTTTAACTTTTCGTAAAGTATTTTTGGATCGTTAATAACTTTTTGCTTCAGTATAGTAGTAAAAGCCGTGCCTGTATACTCAATATACGCATCAATTTTACCAGCAATCAGAGCATTATGTGTCACTAAAGCACTAGTAAAACGGCGACGTTCAACTTTTAAATTAGTTGTCGTTTCAATTTGCTGTGCTAATAGTTCGCTTAAAATATCTTGTTCGGTGAAGCCTTTAGAAGCAACAACAATATCAACATCAACGCCACTTTTATTATTTGAATTCAGTTGACAACTGGTCAGTGTAATTACTAAAGCAAAAGTTAAAAAGCAGAAGAGAAAAAATCTTTGAACATTCATGTTAATTTTTCACTTTTAATTTACCTTCTAGCCAACCAATAGCAAAATCTGCAATTAAAGCAATTACCGCAGATGGAATTGCACCAGCTAAAATTAAATCATTATTTATAACTGAAATTCCGCGAAAAATTAATTCTCCCAAACCACCAGCACCAATTGCAGCGGCAATAGTTGCGATGCCAATGGCAATTACCGTTGCTACCCGCACACCCGCGAGAATTATTGGCATTGCTAAGGGAATCTCAACTTGCAATAACAATTGTCTATCTGTCATTCCCATACCTCGTCCAGCTTCCCGAATGGCTGGATCGACATTAGTAATACCAGTATAAGTGTTGCGGATGATCGGCAGGAATGAATATAAAGTAAGTGCAACAATTGCTGGAGTTGCGCCAATTCCGCCAATGTATGGCACAGGAATAAGTAAGCCAAATAGCGCCAAACTGGGAATTGTTTGCAGAATATTTGCAATAATAAGAATTGGTTGGCGCAAGCTAGTTATGCGGGTAATCAAAATACCTAAAGGAATGCCTACAAGTATGGCAATTACAATTGCAATGCTTACCAAAAATAAATGTTCTAGGGTATGCTGAAGGATTTCTGGGGCGTATTTGATGAGAAAGAAATTGTTCATAAACTGTCTTTTGAAAAAGTTTCTACGGTACGCAGACATTCAAGAAAGGCAAGGGCTTCTGGATGAGGCGATCGCCTAAATTCTGCTGGCGTATCCAATACTACCAATTCTCCGCCATACATTAAACCAATTCTCGATGCCAAAACAAAAGCTTCTTGAATATCGTGTGTGACAAAAACAACGGTTTTGCCTAATTCTTGTTGTAACTTTCTAAATTCTTGTTGCAATTCTAAACGTGTAATTGGATCAAGTGCGCCAAAGGGTTCATCCATCATTAAAACGGGCGGATCGGCTGCTAGCGCCCTCGCTACACCGACCCTTTGCCTTTGCCCTCCCGAAAGTTCATGGGGATATCTTTGGGCGAATTGCTGGGGATTTAAACCGACTAATTGCAACAATTCATAAACTCGCGTTTTAATTTGTTTCGGTTTCCATCCTTCTAAAGAAGGAACTAAACCTACATTACGTTCAACAGTGAAATGGGGAAATAAACCAGTTTCTTGAATTACATAACCAATCTTGCGTCGCAGTTTAATTTCATCCCATTGAGTTGTCGGAATGCCATCAAATAAAACTTCGCCTTCTGTCGGAATAAACAGATGATTAATTAATTTCATCGTCGTGGTTTTGCCACTTCCACTACGTCCAAGTAATACCAGTGCCTCTCCTTGACGGATGGTGAAGTTGAGATTTGATACTAATGGGCGATTATTGCGGCTAAAGGTGACATTGCGGAATTCAACGGCAATTTGGTTATTTTGCGGCATAGGTGATTGGTTCAGGCTGGCTTTATGTAATTATCTGATGATTTTGTACTTGGTGATGCTAGCCTACCAAACTTCAGTTAAGTCCAAGACAAATGCCGGGAAGAAACTTTCTCCTGATAAAGTGGTAGGATTATCTAATATTTCTACATTCTGATTTTGCCTGTATATCTCGACCTTGCGGTTTTTTCTATCAATTAACCACCCTAAAGTAGCTCCATTTTGTTTGTATTCCTCCATCTTTGCTCGCAATGTGTCCATGCTGTCAGAACGAGAACGTAATTCTACAACAAAATCTGGACATATAGGCGCAAAACCTTCTCGTTGTTGGGGTGTAAGTGCTTCCCAACGTTCTAATTTAACCCAACAATTCATTCGTTAGAAATTTGAGTTTCGTTCCTCAACCCAACCTAGATTATGCTGAAAAATTACTGCGGTAAAAATACTCTGTCAAAAGCTTGACGACGATAGCGACGATAAATGTCAAAATCTTTATCTAAGGTTGCGATCGCACTAACATTCAAACGCTCAGAAACTGCCACCAATGACAAATCTGCAAAATCTCCTGGTAAACTAGCGTACTGGGCATTAAGTTCAGCGATACGTGCAAAATCTTCTACTAATAGATGTTCACATTTATAGATATTATTAGCAAGAGCAGATAAAAAATTGTTTTGCAATTGCCAGTTAGGGGCTAATAACCACATTACTTCGGTAACACAACCAACTGTAGTTAATAGCTCACTGGTACAACTAGCAAAAAAGCCACCCACTTGTCTGTGATACTCATCTGTCGAATCGTAATAAGCGACTAATATTGATGTGTCTATAAGAATAACAGGGTGATAAGTCATACTTCCTGTTTTTGAGAACGTTGATGTCGCTGTTGTAGATGTTCGGCAATATATTTTCTTCGCACATCTCGATCAGATAAATTACCTGGGCTATTAGGTAAAATTCCAGGTAAGCTACCCACTTCTTCTAATCGCTGTAAAACGCTTTTTCGAGGCTGTAAGCTTTGCCAATGTTCATGCAATAGGCGTTTTATCAATTCATTACTTGTTGTTTTTTCCTGAGCCAGAATCTCTACTAAATACTTCTCGGCTTCGTCATCTAAATTTACGTTGATCATAACAATTACTGCCTTTTATTTAGAGTATATAATTCATTTTTGTGCCTTAAACCCCTCAGACTGGAAGTCTGGGGCTATACGAACGAAGTCCGCCTTCGCGGACTCTATAAAGCTTGCGTTCGCGGACTTTGTTTGTGTAGACGCGAATTCCATTCGCTTGGTATTTGGGTAACAATTATTGGGCATAATATCCAATATTTACCTACATACTTTGCTTGTATTCTTCTAATAGTTGCGGAATGTAATCATATCCATCTACGCCAATTACAGCGATGATTTTTGGGCGATGTTGTTGTAATGCATTATTAAAAGCTTCTGCACCCATTTGTCCTTGCAATATTATCAGTAACGCGGCTGGTTTACGCCACTCTAGGGAAGAAATTTGATTGAGTAAATACATTCCCAGGCAACCTGTGTAAATTGCTCTCGTAAAATTTGCCATACTATAATTTGCTTCGGCTAAACTCGCTAAATTTAAACCTTGCAAATACAAATCACCAGATGTTTGCGCTGTGTTAAAACCGTCTTCTAAATGTTTGATAGCGAGTTGTGGTTGTTCAGTTACTAAATAAGCAATTCCTAAGCTGCTAACACACAATGCTTTACTTTGAATATCACCTAATTGTTCTGATAACTTTAAGCCTTGTTGCAAATAATTAATTGCCATTTCATAAGTTTCTGGTTCAATTTGTTTTAGTTGCTGCGCTTGCATAACTTCGCTGTAGCCTAAATTTACCAGTGCGTTTGCTTCTCCTGTTTTATCTCCTGCTTGTCTACTGAGTATTAATGCCCGTTGACTATTGTTAATCGCCTCGGTATAATTTGCTGTGGCAACAAAAGTACGGCTGAGATGGTTGAGATTGGCTATTTCACAAGGGCGATCGCCTGCATTTCTCGCTATTTCCAAAGCTTGCTGATGAAACCCAATTGAGCGATCGTATTGCCCCATTGCTCGCTGTGAATAACCCAAAAGTGTCAATATACGCGCTTTTTCTTGGGTTCCCTCGGCTTGTCGCAACGGTTCATCTAAATAATCTAAAGCATCTCGTAAATAACTTCCCGAAAATGAAGCGAAAATACCGCCATACAAGGGAAAATACGGACGCTGGGCAAAGTTTCGCAAAATTTGTAACAAAACTTGGGAAGAAGCATTGCTGTAGCGGCTTATACTAACAAAACCATTTGCTAACTGATTCCAAATCGCGGCAAATGTCAAGAAAGTTGAAATAGATAACTTTGAACCGGCTTTGATGTTGTAAGCTTGTTGGTCAAACCAGTTAACTAACCCGCGTTGCAAGTATTGCAAAACTAGTGTTAATTCTACCCAATCGCTATCTGTAATAAAGCGTTGCTGTTGGGCAAATTGAATTGCCGACTCTTCCATTGCCAGCGTGTGAAACAGTGCTTGAATTAAAGGGCTATTAACTGTCTTTTCCCAACTTGCCCAAGGACCATTTTCACCGGGTACACCACCAAATCCAATTGATGAGCGGTTTTGGTCATACATCCAGCCCAACAAATTATCAGAAAGTCGTTGCCAAGATGCTAAACCACGGGTGATACCTTCTGACAGTTGGAGAATTTCTTGATTTTCAGATGCCTGCTGTAGGGATTTTGCCAATTGTCCCAGTTGTTGTAAGTTTAGGGGATACTTTCGGTTGGGGTCAATGACACGCAATAATGCCGCAAGCCGATCGCCTGATTCTTGGGTAATCTCTTTAACTGCAAAGGCGATCGCATTGTTAGCTTTATTTTGCTCTTGGGTGCGTTGCCATTGATTTTCAATCGTCTTGATTGCTCTTAAGCTGCGGGTAGCTTTGGCTTTTTTCAGTTCATCTTTTTCTGAGTCTACCAAGCTTTGGGCGGCAGCGAGGCGATCGCTCAAAGCTAACTCAAAAACTTCCCCCGTCCCCGAACTCACCCCCTTGAGCAACATTTGATAAACTTGCTCAACAGAGCTAATCTTGCCCTTGAGGGTAGTTTCCACAATTTCATCGATGAATGCTAGATAGCGATCGCGCAATGACAGAGAATCTGACACTTTAGCTAATAGAAAACGTAACGTTAATTCTCATTCTAGTCATTGTTGGGGAATAGGGAGGGTGGAGGAGATGGGGGATCACGAAGATAGGAAAAGCAAATTTCTCCTTTTAAAAACAATGTAGAGACTATTCTGTGCTACGTCTCTAGGGTTCTGGATAACACATAACAGAGATTGAAAAGACTTTTTTGAGATTTCTCCTGATCCAGTCATAGCTGTGACGGATAAATAAATGGTAGATGCACCCTAATTAAATTACTGCCCTCGGTTTTTGGCTGAGGGCTTTTTTATTATTTAAATATGGCTGGTAGTAAACTGGGAGTCATCCACACTGCATAAGCGATGAATGCAAATAGTAAGGTAGTCAAAGCAGTAAATATGTAGCTGACACACATCAAGAAACCATCAGATTCTATATTCGCGACTGCTAATAGCAAGATTCCGACGGTGGGGATGGGATTGGTCAGGGGAACAGGTGAAATTAACAATATTGCCAACCAAGAGATACAAAGTCCATTTAATCGCCAAGTTAAAGGATTTTCGGCTATTTTTACCAACCTGGGACGGGTGATTTTTTCTAATATTTTAGTGACTCGCCGCAGATTTTGCAAAAGTGTCTGAGCAAAAATGCGAGGAAATTTGTAATTGGCGATTTTTTTTGGTAGCCAAGGCGATCGCCTGCCTAAAACCATCTGTACTGACAATAGCAAACAAGCACCACCAAAAGGACCCGTGAGTCCAGGTGGCATGGGAAACAAAAAGGGTAAAACTAATAATGCGATCGTCAAGCTAAAACCCCGTTCCGAGGTTTCTGCCAAAATATCCCCTAAAGTCAGCGGCTGTTGGGCTAACCGTTGCAAAAGTAACTTAATATCTTGAGAAAACTTCAAATGTATTTGGCTTGATTTGATGTGAGTTGCCACAATACCCTACTTTAATTTAACTAAAACAATTTTATTAGTTATAAATACAATTACAACTTAGGATATTCCATCATATCATGTCCGTTTAATTGACATGAATAAAAAAATCCAAAATTCTTGTAGAGACTACCAAGTGCTACGTCTCTACATCATATGTAATAAGCGCGGACATGATATCAGACCTCAAATTTTCATCTACCGCAAGCATAACTTCAATTAAAAACTATGCTAATTGGGCATTGGGAATTGGGCATGGGGCATTGGGAATAGGTAATAGAAAGAAATTATCCCCCTATCTCCCC
>CASBQC010000269.1 GCA_949127805.1 Nostocales cyanobacterium PMM_0081 | reverse complement strand
CTCCCCCTCATCCTCTCCAACCCCGCCTGCACTACCGCCCACTTTTGCGTGTGGTTACAAACAGGATGGCTGCTGTTGACTTTTCCGACTGCTTCAATACCCAAGCCAGTTAAAATTGCTAGGGCGGTTGTAGTTCCGCCGACTACGCACTCACCGACAATTAGATAGCCATCTTTAATTTTATCACTTAATCGTGTACCCCAAAGTAGCCCTTGCTTTAACAAATGATTTACCGTTGCTAAGTCCATCGCAGCACCTTGACTTAAACACCTAGCCGGACAGCCACCCAAATCAATTACTGGTACAGCCGGCTGCTGGGGTAAGCCTGCATTAAATAAATAAACTGGAATCTCAAGTGCTTCAACTACAGCGCGAGAAATCAGCACAGGTGACGCCCCAGCCGACAAAGGTGGTAGGGGATATTGCGGCTTTCGTCTTGCACCGTAATATAAAAATTCAGCATCAGCAATTGCTGTGTATTTGCGATCCTCTGGAGTCAGACCGGCTGCGGAAATTCCCGGAATTAAACAAGTTTCGGTAAATCCTAATACACAGGCAAAAATCGGTGAAGTACCGCGATAACGTGCGATCCATGCTTCACCTTGTTCTATTTGGGTATAAATGCGAATCATAAGGAGCGTTGGAGCGTTGTTCTAGTAACCACTAACCACTATCGACTAACCACTATCGACTAACCACGCTCCTATCCATCATTATCCATCAGAACTTGCACCCAGCGTGGGGGACGGGGGATGGGATTGCCGAGGCGATCTAATAATAGCCATGCTGCCAGGTGAACGACGAATAGATAGATAAAATTGTTAATTATAATTAAGGCGATCGCTCCCACTTGAATGAAAAATACACTGGGAGTTGCCAAGATTCCCATCTTCAAAAATAGCCACTCTAGAAAATCTGTCGTCTGGTTAATCAAATAAATCCATAAGTCTTCACCCGATAACACAGACAACAACCACACCCGAAAAAACACCCCTAAAGTACCTAAAAGCGTACCCAAGGTGATAGAAACAATCCAGGGAACGCGGCGATGCCAAGTTGCGCCCAGAAGCACCCCCATAAAAGCAAATGGCATGACAAACAGCAGACTGCGAACAGGTCCCATCAACACCGAAAGCAGCAACCCGGAAACTACCGCCGCCATCCATGCTGCGCGGTTGCCCCAACGAAGATAAACTAAAGCGATCGGCACTGGAAAAAATATCCGCAAAACTGGTCCCAACGGAAAGTAGTTGTTAATAAACCAAATTAAACTAGAGGCACTTGCTAAAAATGCGGTTTCCACCATCCGCAAAGGCGCATCAGCTTTTAACTCAGGAGACGTGAAATTCTCTTGTTTGTCTAACAATTCATCAACCTCGATTTGCGATTAATTGACACTCCCCACGGCTACACAACGCCGGGGGATTCTTGGGTCTTGAGGGAGCCAATACTTAACCCCTCGCCAAGCATCTTGACCGTATGCCCTACGGCTGCAAGTCCGCGTATCGCGACTACTTGAGCGGCTGCCACATCTCTGTCAGTGGTATAGCCGCAATTTGAACAAGCATGAATACGCATGAAAAGCTCTTTTTTTCCTGTCTCGGTTCCACAACTAGGACAAATCTGGCTTGTCTTGCGGCTATCTACTTTCTGAAAATAGACACCACGTTTAAAACAAGTCTGTTCAAGAATATTGAAAAATTGCCCAAACCCTGCGTCTAAACAATGCTTGCCCAACATTCCGCGAGACAGTCCGATTAGATTCAAGTCTTCGACAAAAATCATCCCAGCTTCATTACAAAGCTGATGCGATAGCTTTGTGTGAAAATCCTTTCTAGAATTGGCTACGTATTCATGCGAATGAGCTACTTTCTTCTGTGCTTTGCGCCAATTGTTCGATCCTTTTCGTTTTTTAGAGACACGCTGTTGCAGCAACCGTCGCTTGCGTTCGGCATCAACAAAAAATCTCGGACGTTTGACGACTAGACCATTGGAAGTTGCTACAAAACTAGTTAGTCCTACATCAATTCCTAGTGGTGTACCATGTGGCAAAATTGAAGGTACTGATACATCCCATTGAACCGTTAGCATCACATACCATCCTGAAGCACGCTTAACTACGCGGGCTTGTTTGATGACTCCCCCATCTGGAATTTGCCGTGAAGCGTAAAACTTAACTATGCCGATGACAGGAAGAGTTAGCCTATCTTTAACTAACGGATTCTTTCCCAATTGAGGGAATGAGAACGAGCGCAATGCTCCTTTGTTCTTAAATCTTGGAAATCCATGATTTTGTTCCCACATTGAAACAAAAGCTTTTTCAAGCCTTCTCAGTGTTTGCTGCAAAGATTGTGCATTTACCTGCTTAAGGTATTCGCTACCTTTCCTTGCGGCGGTTAAAGATTTGCATTGGTTAGCGTATGTTGGACGTGGTGCGTCGGGATTGATGATGTACTCAGAACGGATTGAGCAAGCGTTAATTTGACAACTACGACCTTTATACCAATCTTTACGTTCGGCTAACGCATAGTTGTAAACCCTACGATGAGTTTCCAGCCATTCTTCAAACTGTATTATTTGATTTTTAGTTGGCTTTAACTTAAATTCGTAGGTCAAATTAAACATAACTGCTTACCTCCTATCATTGACTATATCATAATTCTACAAAATGGGAATATATTTCTTAGACGGTGAATGAATTCACCTGCGCTTTACACCCCCATGCCTGAAGTCAGGGGCACTAAGCGCGTTTTTGGTAGTTCACACTATCATTTTTTCTAGGGCTAACAAATCCGGAACACAAATAATATCTTGATCCCGTTTAATCAAGCCTTTTTTTTCCAGCCTTGTCAATACTCGTGTAACTGTTTCCCGCGCTAGTCCACTCAAACTACTTAATTCTCGGTGAGGTAAATTGGGAATTTCCATTCCTGCGTGCCCTTTTTTTCCCTGTCCCTCTGCCAAAAACAGTAACGTGTCAGCCACCCGCGACTGACTATCAGATTCGCGCAATCGCAATCTTCGATTTACTTGTCGCAAGCGTCGTGCCATTAGTTGCGATAATCTAACTCCTGCCAAGGGTTCTGTGTGTAGTAACTTCACAAAATCCTGTGCCGGCATACTGCCTATCACCGTCGGAGTCAGAGTAATCACATCAGTTGAACGAGGCACTTCATCTAGCGCTGCCATTTCCCCAAACAATTCGCCCTTGCCGATAATATTTAGTGTTACCTCTTTACCTTCTAGATTGTAGGTGCGAATTTTTACCCACCCATCGATAATAAAATATACAGAACCTCCCCAGTCATTTTCCAGCAGAATCACTTGATTGGCTGGGTGAGTGCGGGTGACAAGATGAGTTAAGGCTGGTTCCACAACGTCTTCTGGCAACCCTTGAAAAAAGGGCGCACTTGCGATCCAGGGATTGAGAGGTGCGTGCAAAGTATATCAGTCCTCGATGACAACAGATTTATTAAAGCTGCATGTTACACAACTTTCAAGAGTGCCATTTTCAGCAACAAGCGATCGCCGCACAGCCCCAGACAAACATAAAACTTAACTATGTCACACAAAAAAGCGTAATTTCGCGCTTTTTCTCAAAAATCTTTCCCGTCAAGATTTTAAATAAATGAAAGTTTTGTGTAAACCAGTTTGTGACCGTGCGACTTTCACTCTTGTTTGCAGTTGGTGCAAACATCATCACTTAAGACAAAACTTTATCAATGATACTAAATATAATTAATTTTGGCTTTTTTATCTTTTCTATGATACACAACGGTAACGTTTCCTGTTTGCTGTCAACGTTGCTCGACTGCGTTACCCTCAAAATGGCACATAACTCATGAGCAAAATGCGGTGTGGCTCGCACTCAACGCATTATTCGCGTTGCTCCCACCACTTCTGTGTATCGCGCGGGAGTGGGCTTGAAACTCCTATTTCAGGTAAAGTAACTTCCATAAAAGATAACGTACAGTTCACACTATAGGTAAATCACAGTGACTTCCCGCGCCGAAGAAATTCAAAAACTAATCGCAGATATTGACGACTTATTCGCTAAAAGCGGCAAACGGCTACCCAGAGTTCTATCTGGTCAGGCAGCACAAGAGCCAAAACAAGTTTTAGAACGAATTCGCGACTTTCTCATCAAATTAAGGGAAAGCGAATTAGAAAACAAGCTTGCCGAACAACCACAATTATCGCCAATCCGCACCAAATTTGCCGATCAAGCTAATAGTGAGTCTTCACCACAGCCAGATCAAAACCAACAACAGAGTGTCCAGATCCCCCAAGAGCAAAAAATTGATTTTTCGGCGTTGCTTCAGCCGTTGCAAAACGAATTACAAGCTTTGTTGCAAGAGCGAGCCACTTTAGTACAGGAAATCAGACAATTAGAGCAACGGCGATTGCACAACTACTCCTTAACCCAGCAGATGGCTAATCAGGAGCAGATGATTTCGGAATTTTTGCAGGTGTTGATGAATCGCATAGTGCCACTAACCTCACAAATAACAGATAAAGCTTTACTCACCAGCCAGCATCTCGATACTAATTATTCAACACAACTAGAATCTGCCTCGACTCCACCATTTTTAGAATCAACACAGGTAGAGTTAACACGCTTTGCTGCGGAGTTGGATCGTCGTCTGTTATCGCTAGATGGAACTGTAAATATCGTTTTTGAAGCACTACAGCGTAACATTCACACTTATCACGAGTCGTTATCTCAAGCTTTAGCCAGAATGCACAGCCAAGGAGTGCAAACAGAACACTTGATGAGTAGTTTTCTCAACAATTTGACTTCTCACTTGCAGCAATCTTCTTTAAGGGGAGAAAACGAAACCTCTTCATCATCAACAATTATTCAAAAAAATACCGCCGCGACAACAAATCTAGATACAGTATTTTTGCAACTTGGTGTGGATGAGCCAAAATCACTCGCTACTGCTAATCCTCCAACAACAGCCGCATCACAGCCGAATACTCAGTTAATTGATGAAGTAGATCAGCTTTACGCTAGTTTGTTTGGTACTGAGAATCTCACCGAGGAAAGCCAAAAAATTAACACAAATCGAGAAGCGGATATTACAGATAAGTTATCTGTTACTGCTTCACCAATGTCGAATATCGTCCAGCCACCAGAAAGTGCCACAAAGTTGCAACAAGAGGTTGTTCGGGATGAAGCCACCCCGGAAATAATTCATCGAGAAACAAATGTTAGAGATGATGCAGCGGCTAAGACCACATCCCCAGCAGAAAGCGCTACAAACGAAGTACAACAACTCGATTCTCAAGATCCTTGGCTCCAAGAATTAAACGCGGATCTTGTGGATGCAAGCAACCCTACATCAGCAACATTAGATATTTCCCAAACATTAACATTTGACAATAATACTGATATTAGTTTACCCCAGGCAGAAGATATAACACTTATGCCTGTTGAAGAACCTCCAATGGCTGATACAATTGCAGTCTTGGGCGAGTTGTTAATTGATGTAGCGCCAGATACTTCAGAAATTTCCAGTTCGGAAGTAGTGCAGAAAGATGAAGAACCACAGCGACCAAACTATATTAGCGCTTCTCCCCAGGAAAATTTACTCTCTCAAGCTGAAGCGATCGCTGACTCTGTTTTTGATATTTCCTTAGACGAAGACCAGTTAGAGCAATTAAATCAAGATTTAGCTGATTTTGATCGGCAGTTAAATTCTGACTCGCAACCGCAAGTAAACTTAGAAAATCAATTTATAGCAGAAAATACTTTGACTGCGGCTGAATCTGTTGTCGAGGTCTTAGAAATTTTACCAGCATCTGGTGAAAAAACTGAACCGACAATCGCAAGTTCCGGCAGGGCAAATCAACCAGAATCCCGAAATCTTGATGGTTCAGTCTGGTATCTCGGAATCGATTTGGGTACAACTGGAATTTCTGCGGCACTGTTGAATCGCTCCACAAATGTTGTGTATCCTCTTTATTGGTCAGCACAAAACCAACCAGCAGCAACTTCATTAAAGCCATCGTTTCGTTTACCAGCAGAAGTTTATTTACCTGCGGCTTCTGTATCTGGTAGCGAGATGTCCACAGAAGCACTCCACACATACGCACCAGTAGCTGTGGCTTCTGATTATGTGTCCTCACTAGCTACTAGCAATTCTACCGAACGAGAGCCAAAAGCAGAAACAAACAATCTTTATTCAGCGCAGTTGAAGCCTTATTTACAAATAGCGATACCCTACAAAAACGAACAAGACAAATGGGAACCTGTGTTGCAATTAAATGAATTTTCCGCAGGTCCTTTAATTTGGGTTGTGCGATCGCTCTCGAAATTGCTGTTAACTCTCAAATCCGTAAGCACTAGCACTACACCTGGTTTAACTGCGGCAGCTGTTGGTATAGATGAACAAAGTTTTCGCACAATTATCAATAATATTGCTGGTGCGATCTGCACTTGTCCATCTAACTCGTCAGAACAATATCGCTTTAATGTGCGCGAAGCTTTACTTACCAGCAAAATAGTGCAGCATCCACAGCAAGTATTTTTTGTGGAAGAAGCGATCGCTAGTTTGCTCAGTGAACTCGACGGTGCTAACGGTGAAACTGTACAATTTAGCGTTCCCGAAGGTTCTCCTCCACCAATTCAAAGCGATCGCCGTCCCATTGGTAGCACTCTCACAATTAATATTGGCGCAACTTCCACAGAAATGGCGCTAGTCGATTTGCCAGAAAATCTGCAAGAATTGACACACAGTAATTTTATGCTCCACGGCTTTGCTTATGCTGGCAAAGGAATTGAGCAAGACATTATCTGTCAGTTACTGTTTCCCCAAAAATGGCGACAACGGCGACAACATACAGAAGGCGATAGTAAAACTACTAGCAGTAATTCTTGGCATTGGCAACCAGCGATTCCTGGTTTAGATCAGATGCACCTGTCAAGTTTGGGAATAGATGAATTAGAACTTCCTCGACCAGGGGAACCGGATATCACAACTCGCATTCGTCTTCAGCAACGGCTCGAAAGTTCTCTTTTAGGACAGGGGGTGTTAGATGCAGGACTTGCTTTAAAATTGATTTTGCAGCACCAAGAATCTTTTACTTTGGAATTGGCAGATCAGCGGTGGGTGTTGCAGCGGCGAGATTTAGAGGCTCAGGTATTTGTTCCCTTTGTGCGGCGTCTCAACCGAGAACTTAACAGATTGTTGGTAGCAAAGGGAATTCCTACAGAAGCAATTAATCAAGCTATCCTCACCGGTGGAGTCGCAACTTGCGGTGCGGTGAGGAGTTGGCTGCGGCAAAAACTCCCCAACGCCAAGATTATTCAAGATTTATCTAGCAGTGACGGTGCCCCTACTTGTAGCCGAGTTGCTTATGGTTTGGCGATGTTACCTTTGCATCCCCAAGTTGTAGAGGTAGCCAAGCTTCAGTATACAGATTATTTCTTGTTTAGTGAATTGCTGCGACTAATGCCAGAGCGATCGCTATCTTTTAACGAAGTTATTCAGTTATTCGAGAATCAAGGCATCAATACCCGCACTTGTCAGCAACGCTTGCTGGCTTTTTTGTCAGGTGAGTTACCTCCTGGTTTGATTCCTTCTGCCCAAGACTCCAACTGGCTGACTCAGACTTCAAAAGAAAATCCTGACTATAAAGCGATCGCCGCTGCCCCACTTTTTGACAAACAAGGCAGCCTCACCTATCGTCCCAATTCCCAATCAATAAAGACTCTGCGTCGCTATCTCGATGCTATCAAAGCCAGTACTCAGCAATCCTTTGACGAACCTTACACAGTTAATTTCGTACTTGTCAGCAACTAGATTGATTTTGAAAGTTTGTAGTAACGGCAAGAGCCGTTGTAATTCAGCGGATTTCTCCCTCACTACCTAATAGTTTTACATAACACGCAGTCATGCTGAGTACAAACACTTACTTTTTACTCAGCATGACTGCGTGTTATTCTTTTTTTATTTATTTATTTATTTGCTTACGAGAAAATACTCGAAATTTAAAATAGCCTGCGTAATTGAAAGATTAGATAAAATTTGGGGTTTCGGCATTTACTCAAGAAAATTTGTTGTCTATATTGGTACTTAGCAACATCTAAATCAGTAAAAACCGAATTAATGCCGTGTCCACCTGTACTTCTGATACAGATATGAATGCTGTGGATGATTTCGCCGTTCTAAATCATCCTATACACGCATCAACAGTAAGCATTGTCAAACGATTAATTGACATTTTCGGAGCCATTATTGGGTTGATGGTTACAGCAGTCGTGTGTATTCCTGTAGCGATCGCCAACAAGATTCACAACCCAGGTCCGATATTTTATTCTCAAATTCGCTGCGGTCTTAACGGAAAACCCTTCCGCATGTGGAAATTTCGCTCAATGATCGTTGGTGCCGATCAACTCAAGCATCTAGTAACAAACGAAGCAAAAGGTCACATTTTTAAATCTATTCACGATCCTCGTATTACTCGTATCGGTAAATTTTTGCGGCACACCAGCTTAGACGAATTTCCTCAATTTTGGAACGTCTTAATCGGAGATATGAGTTTAGTTGGTACTCGTCCACCCACTCCTGATGAAGTAACCCAATACGAACCACACCACTGGCAAAGATTGCGAGTTAAACCAGGCATTACCGGCGAATGGCAAGCTAATGGTCGTTCCTCCATTAACGACTTTGAAACTATCGTCAGCATGGATATTGACTATCAACGTAAGTGGTCTGTTATCTACGATTTAAGTCTCCTAGTCAAAACTGTTTGGGTAGTCTTTAAAAAAAGCGGTGCTTATTAATAAAACTCTCTCGCTCCTCTTATCTCTCTGCGTCCTCTGTGATCTGGTGCGGTTCGTTTTCCATTATTCAACCCTTCACACCCGCGCTACTTTCCGTCGGTACAATATAACGTTGTAAAAACAAAAATAATATCAGCACCGGCGCAATCGAAATTACTGAACCAGCAGCTACCAACCGCCAGTCTAAGGAAAATGTACCCGCTAATTTTGCCACTCCCAAAGGTAGAGTGTATAACTGCTCATCTTGGATGACAATTAAAGGCCAAATAAAGTCACTCCAAGAACCAATAAATACGAAAATAGCCAAAGTTACCAGTGCTGGACGAATCGCTGGCAACATAACATGCCACCACAAGCCTAACTCTGAGCAGCCATCCATCCTAGCAGCTTCTTCCATTTCTTTAGGAACACTAATAAAAGCTTGCCGCAACAGAAAAATCCCAAATGCAGAAGCCAAGTTAGGAAAAATCATTCCCAAATAAGTGTTTCTTAAACCCATCTGCACTGTCAAAATGTACAAGGGAATCATCACGATTTGGAAGGGAATCATAATCGTAGAGACGATCGCCACAAAAATCCAGTCTCGTCCTGGAAAGGACAATCGAGCTATCGGGTAAGCCGAAGCCGCACAAAATAATACATTTAAGCCCACTGTCAGCACCGCTACCAATGTACTGTTGAATAAGTACTGCCCAAATGGTAAAGACTGCCAAACCGAAACAAAGTTATTAAAAGTAGGTTGAGCGGGCAATAATTGCAGCGGTGTCGCAAAAATATTTTCTGTTGGCGATTTTAACGCGGTACTCAAAAGCCACAGCATCGGAAACAGCGTTATCAATGCGATCGCTCCCAATAACCCATACATCCATAACCAATTTGGATTTTTCATTTTTGTCATTTGTCTTTATCCACTGTCATTTATAACTATTTATTAATTACCATAGATTCTTTGCTGCTTTTACAAAGTTTTATCCGGCAAATATCTATCCCCAAATCATTTTAATTGCTTGTGTTTGTTAAACGAACATCGTATTATAGTAAGTGTATT
>CASBQC010000268.1 GCA_949127805.1 Nostocales cyanobacterium PMM_0081 | reverse complement strand
TGAGGGAGAGAGGGGAGTAGAGACGCGATTAATCGCGTCTCTACTCCCCTCTCTCCCTCAGCTTTATTGGAGGGATTGTAATGGCGATCGTTACTGTTCCTAACAAATCACTGACAGTTAATCCCCTGAAGCAAAGCCAAGCTTTGGGTGCATCTTTAGCCTTTTTGGGCTTAAAGGGGACAATACCTTTATTCCACGGTTCCCAAGGCTGTACAGCTTTCGCGAAAGTTGTTTTGGTGCGACATTTCCGGGAAGCGATTCCCCTTGCGACGACAGCGATGACGGAAGTCACTACCATTTTAGGTGGTGAGGAGAATGTAGAACAGGCAATTTTGACGCTGGTAGAGAAGTCAAAGCCAGAAATTATCGGTTTATGTAGCACTGGTTTGACGGAAACTAGAGGGGATGACATCGAGGGTTTCCTCAAAGAAATCCGCCAACGTCATCCAGAATTGGATCGTCTGGCGATCGTTTTTGCCCCAACACCAGATTTTAAAGGTGCGCTACAAGACGGTTTTGCTGCCGCAGTTGAAAGTATAGTAAGAGAAGTTCCCACTGAAGGTATCACCAAACTAGACCAAATCACGATTTTGGCGGGTTCTGCTTTCACACCAGGGGATGTACAGGAAGTAAAAGAGATCGTAACTGCCTTTGGACTAAAGCCTATCTTTGTACCCGATCTTTCCGCTTCATTAGATGGTCACTTAGATGATTCTTATAGTGCCATAACAGGTGGTGGTACAACTCTAGCAGAATTGCGAGAAATAGGTAGTTCGGCGTTTACTTTAGCGCTGGGTGAGAGTATGAGGGGTGCAGCAGAGATTTTACAACAGCGGTTTGCTATACCCTATGAGTTGTTTACTGAACTGACTGGTTTGGAAGCGATGGACGAGTTTTTACAAGCTTTGTCAGACCTTAGTGGTATTAGTGTACCAGAAAAATATCGTCACCAACGCCGTCAGTTACAAGATGCAATGTTGGATACGCACTTTTATTTTGGTGCGAAGCGTGTTTCTTTGGCGTTGGAACCGGATTTACTTTGGTCTATAGTGCGTTTTCTGCAATCGATGGGGACGCAAGTACATGCTGCGGTGACGACAACGCGATCGCCTTTATTAGAAAAAATGCCGGTAAAAAATGTGACTATCGGTGATTTGGAAGATTTTGAGGAATTAGCGGTAGGTTCTGATTTGCTGATGGGTAACTCTAATGTGAAAGCGATCGCGCTTCGTCTCGATATTCCTCTTTATCGTCTGGGTATTCCCATTTATGACCGCTTGGGTAATGGTCAGTTTAACAAAGTTGGCTACCGAGGCACAATGCAGCTTTTGTTTGAGATTGGCAATCTGTTTTTAGAGCAGGAAGAAGAAAAAGCCAAGAGTCATTAGTCAAGAGTCAAGAGTCATTGGTTAAGGACAAGTTAAATGAAAATTGCTTTCACGACTAGTAATAGAGTTCATATTAACGCTCACTTTGGTTCGACGAAGGAAATTGATGTTTATGAAATCTCTAATGAGGGATATCATTTTGTCGAAACTCTTAAGTTTGCAGGTGATTTGAAAGAGGATGGTAATGAGGATAAGTTAGCACCAAAGCTTGAGGCTTTAGCTGATTGTACCATTGTTTATGTAGTGGCGATCGGTGGTAGTGCAGCAGCTCGATTAATCAAGAAAAATGTCACACCAATTAAAGCGCGATCGGAAGAAGAAGAGATTGCTGAGGTGTTGAATAAGTTGGTGACAACTCTCAAAGGAAATCCCCCACCTTGGCTGCGTAAAGCCTTACAACAAAAAACCTCTAATTTTGAAGATGAATTGGAAGAGGAAGCAAAGGTATGACCGTAAACAATAGTCTTAATGGAACTGCTCAAAACGAGATTTTAAACGCACCTTTCCTGAAGACATTAGTCAGCCAAATCCGTGGTCAAGATAGCTATGGATTTTACCGTAATTGGACTGATGAGTTGATTTTGAAACCTTTTGTTGTCACTAAACAAAAGAAACGCGAAATTTCTCTTGAAGGTGAAGTTGATCCGGCAACTCAAGCCCGGATTATGGTATTTTTTCGAGCTATAGCTGCCAGTATTGAAAAAGAAACAAATCTCATTTCTCAAGTTGTGGTTGATTTGAACCACGAAGGATTTGGCTGGGTGCTAGTATTTTCTGGTCGTCTTTTGCTGGTGAAAAGAGCTTTGCGAGATGCTCACCGCTTTGGCTTTGACTCTTTAGAAAAGTTAGCAGAAGAAGGAGAGCAACTAGTCGCAAAAGGTCTGGAATTAGCGAAAACTTTTCCCGAAGCTAGCCAAGTGTAAGAAGTAGAGACGTTCCGCCGGAACGTCTTTACGGGAATTAAGAGTAAAGACGTTCCGTTGGAACGTCTTTACGAGAGGCTTTTGTATACATGGAGATGCTTATGGCGCAAGTGGAAGAAACAAGTGTTGAGGAGCTAAAAACTAAAATTAAACGCCTCAATAGTAAAGCAGGTCAAATGAAGATGGATCTGCACGATTTAGCTGAGGGTTTACCCACAGATTACAAAACACTTATGGATGTTGCTGCGAGTACTTATGAAATATATCGTCAGTTAGATGAACTGAAGCAACAAGTAAATAAATTGGAGCAGCAAAAATGAACACCAATCTGGAACAATTCAATAAGATTGTCGATGCAGAGGAGTATTTTGAATTTTTCCAACTCCCTTATGACCAAAAATTTGTAAATGTGAATCGGTTGCACATTTTAAAAAAGTTCTCTCAATACATGAAGGAAATTGATAGCAATTCTCCTGATTTAAGTGTAGAAGATAGACTAAAGCAATATTGTGAAGCTTTGCAAAAAGCTTATCAGTTATTTGAGGAATCAACACCCCAAGAACAAAAGTTGTTCAAGGTGTTTAACGATAAGCAGAAAAATGTAGTCACGCTGACAGAAATCACGTCTGATTAGGAGGTAAAAATTGGTTAACCTGACGCCTACCGAGTTAGAACGTTACAGCCGCCAAATGATGCTCCCTAATTTTGGCGAACTGGCTCAGAAGCGCCTTAAGTCAGCGACTGTTCTGGTTACAGGTGTGGGGGGATTGGGTGGTACGGCAGCGCTTTATTTAGCAGTAGCGGGTGTCGGAAAACTAATCCTAGTCCGGGGTGGCGATCTGCGACTTGATGATATGAATCGTCAGGTTCTCATGACGGATGATTGGGTAGGTAAGCCGAGGGTATTCAAAGCACAGGAGACTTTGCAAGCCATTAATCCTGATGTCCAACTGGAAGTAGTTCATGATTATATCACCCCGGAAAATGTGGATTCGCTGGTGCAATCGGCAGATATGGCTCTCGATTGCGCTCACAATTTTACCGAGCGCAATTTGCTAAATGAAGCTTGTGTGCGCTGGCGCAAACCGATGGTAGAAGCGGCTATGGACGGTATGGAGGCTTATCTGACAACGATTATTCCTGGTGTGACTCCTTGTTTGTCTTGTCTGTTTCCCGAAAAACCTGATTGGGATCGCCGTGGTTTTTCTGTTTTGGGTGCTGTTTCTGGGACACTCGCTTGTCTCACAGCGCTGGAAGCTATCAAGCTGATCACTGGGTTTAGTCAGCCTCTGTTGTCGCAATTGCTGACTATAGATTTTACCAGGATGGAATTTGCCAAGCGCCGTTCTCACCGCGATCGCTCTTGTCCTGTGTGTGGTAACAACGCACCTTGGCGATATCTGCAATCCCAAGATATGGAAACTACCAGTATGGGGACTAGAGACTAGGGACTGGATAAAGCCCAATCCTTCCGCACCAAAGACATTTTATCAGAACAATTAATCGCAACTTATCAGGAGATTTGATGACTGTTACTTTGACAGAAAAAGCAGAATTTCGCCTGCGAACATTTCTGGTGGGTTCTACACCCGATAACAATACTGTAGCAGTAGCAACTAAAGGTGTTCGCCTATCTGTTAAAGATGGTGGTTGCAGTGGCTATGAGTATGCAATTGAGATCACCAGCAAACCACAAGCAGATGATTTGGTGATTTCCCAAGGTAAAGTGCTGCTTTATGTTGATGCGAAAAGTGCGCCTTTATTAGAAGGTGTGGTAATCGATTTCATCGACGGTGTAATGGAAAGCGGCTTTAAGTTTACCAATCCCAATGCAACTGATAACTGTAGTTGTGGCAAGTCATTTAAAGCTGGTGATTGTACACCTGACGCTGTACCTTGCAGCTAAAAAAATTCAAAATTCTAAATGATAAAACCCATATCTGATCATAATTTTAGATTGGGTAGTTTAGATTTTGAATCTTAAACAACTACACAAGTAGGGAGTTTTTACATTCCACTTTTGTGGAGTCATCAAACCTGATTGTATTAAAATCTGAGGAGAATCACGAAATGGCTAGTTACCAAGTTAGATTAATCAACAAAAAGCAAGACATTGACACAACAATTGAAGTTGACGAAGAGACTACCATTTTAGACGCAGCAGAAGAAAATGGTATTGAATTACCTTTCTCTTGTCACGCAGGTGCTTGCTCTAGTTGTGTTGGCAAAGTTGTTGAAGGTGAAATAGATCAATCTGACCAATCTTTCTTGGATGATGAGCAAATGGAGAAAGGATTCGCTCTACTTTGTGTTACTTATCCCCGTTCTGATTGCACGATTCGCACTCATCAAGAACCATATCTTGTTTAAGGTCTTCATTTTTTAGCTTTGGCTAATGTTGAAGTCATAGCTTTAAAACAGCTATGGCTTCTTAATTATATATATGATTGAAATATAAAAAAGTCTCTTCGGTAGTGAGCGCTTAAGCGCTCGTAATTATGAGCGCTGAAGCGCTCACTACGTAAAATGTTTACTCC
>CASBQC010000267.1 GCA_949127805.1 Nostocales cyanobacterium PMM_0081 | reverse complement strand
GCTTAATAGGTGCTAATGGTGCTGGTAAAACTACCACTTTGAAAGCTATTTCTAAAATAGTTAATTCTCAAAGTGGTAACATTATTTATAATGGACACAATATTACTCGTCGTCAAGCCCATGAAGTTGTCAAATTGGGTATTGCTCATTGTCCCGAAGGACGTAGGGTTTTAGCGAAACAAACAGTTTTTGATAACTTAATGTTAGGAGCTTATATTCGTTCCGATCAAGAAATCAAAGCAGATATTAACAAACAATTTGATTTATTTACTCGATTAGCACAAAGACAAAATCAACTAGCAGGAACTTTAAGCGGTGGTGAACAACAAATGTTAGCGATATCCCGTGCTTTAATGAGTAGACCAAAACTTTTACTTTTAGATGAACCGAGTTTAGGTTTAGCACCTGCAATAGTGAAGGAAATTTTTGCAATTATTCAAAATTTGCGGGAAACAGGTATGACAATATTATTAGTTGAACAAAATGCAAATCTCGCTTTGCAAATCGCAGATAGCGGTTATGTTTTAGAAGCTGGTTCTATTACTTTAACAGGTGCAGCATCAGAATTAATTAGTGATGAAAGAGTCAAACAAGCATATTTAGGTTAAAAAGTTAGGAGTTAAATAAATATTACAGCGATTTTCAGCTTATTTGAACCACATTTCTATATCTCACGCAAAGACGCAAAGGAAGAAAGAAATACATAGATCAGCCTGCGGTCTAAATACATGAAAACTGCTGTAAATTTGTATAGACGTTCTCATAGACATCGAAAGTGGAAAAGATGTAGAGACGTGAAATTTCGCGTCTCTTGGGGTTTGGATAACGCATATTTAAATTAGGTCGATGTCTAGTGCATGACATAAGTAGGATAACTAAATTAAACGTTAGATCGTAGTAAGGACTTTAGTCCTTAAAAAGCTTTCCCAGAGCGATAAATCGCTCACGACGAACTCATGTTTTATTTTATATTTAATTATGTCCACCAACTTAACTCATAATTCCTCATTGGAGTGAAGCGACTCCAAAGCACCACTGCGAATCATCAATTGAGGCCACATCAATAAGAAGAAGCCCATCCAAGTTAATATAGGCACACAGACGAGAATTGTTAGCCAGATAATTTTAAATAGTAACCAGCTACCACTAATCACCGTTACACCTGTTAAAAGAATAGACCAAGGCTGACACCACCAAGGTTTGTAGCTCCAAGGACTGATAGGCTTTTGTTGAGACATTTAGTGTTATGCAATGAAAATAATCCTTTTACAAGTTTTACCTTAAAAGTAGGGAAGTGCACAGCGTCCGTGAAAGGGAATCGCGCAGCTTGTTTACAAAACTAGGCTAAATGTCAATAAAGCGGTATTTTTATTTGCAAAGGGTTCGTAACTCGTCAAAAAACGACTTTGTTTAAAAATCGCCAAGTATTAACTCAGTATCAAACGTGACAAATTGTTCTGGCTCACTTAAACTACCCAAAGGTGCGATCGTTGCTCTCGATCCATTTTCTGGGGGGAAACGGAGGAACATAACGTGACGAGTGGAAAATACGCAACGCGCTGCCTCGACTTTGGGTGAGCAATTCAATCCTGATTCACCAACGCCGCATTTAGAAATAATAATGCAAATTTCTTTTTTTCATTTGCCTTATTTTTATCAGACTTAAATCTGAGAGGAGAAACCTAGTACTATATACATCAGTACTTTCTCATGTCCCACGGAAAGCAAAAATAGCTTTATGTCAGAGCTCACTCCACCTACAGTCAAGCCAAACATTCCTCATTTTTCCTCTGGACCTTGCGCGAAACGACCAGGTTGGTCTGTTTCCCAACTTGAAAAAGCGTGTGTAGGTCGTTCCCATCGCTCTGAAGCTGGTAAAGCCAAATTAGCAGAAGTAATAGAGCGTTCTAAAAAAATCCTCGGTGTACCCGCAGATTATCGCTTAGGTATCGTTCCCGCTTCCGATACAGGCGCTGTGGAAATGGCATTGTGGTCGCTCTTGGGAAAACTACCTGTGGATATTTTAGCATGGGAAAGCTTCGGACAAGAATGGGTTAAAGATGTTTTAGATGAATTGAAATTGCCAGAAACTCGTCATTTGAAGGCAGATTATGGTAAATTACCAGACTTAAACGAAGTTGACTTTCAAAAAGATATAGTGTTTTTGTGGAATGGTACCACCTCAGGTGTCAGGGTAGCAAATGGTGATTGGATTAAAAGCGATCGCTCAGGATTGACAATTTGTGATGCTACTTCTGCCGTTTTCGCAATGGAAGTACCTTGGGAAAAGCTCGATGTAGTAACTTACTCCTGGCAAAAAGTATTGGGAGGAGAAGCTCAACATGGAGTAATTGTCCTTTCTCCCCGTGCAGTCGAACGTTTAGAAAATTATAATCCCGATCGCGCAATACCAAAGCTATTTCGCCTGACACAAAAAGGTAAACTAATTGAAGGCATTTTCAAAGGCGATACCATCAACACACCATCGATGCTGTGTGTAGAAGATGCCCTAGATGGATTAAAATGGGCTGAGAGCATTGGTGGACTTCCTGGTTTAATTAGCCGCAGTGAAGCGAATTTGCAAGCGATCGCTAAATGGGTTGAGCAAAGTTCTTGGGCAGCTTTCTTAGCAGAAAAGGTAGAAAATCGCTCTTGTACCTCAATTTGTCTGAAGATAGTTGATTCCTGGTTTACTGGCTTAACTCCAGAAGAACAGGCAAAATTCGCGAAGAAATTAGCAAAACTTTTAGAACAGCAAGAAGTAGCCTTTGATATTGCGTCCTATCGTTCCGCACCTCCCGGATTGCGGATTTGGGGTGGTGCCACAGTCGAAACCGCAGACATTGAAGCATTGCTTCCCTGGTTAGATTGGGGATACGCTACCGTCAAAAGCGAACTTGAGAAAGCAGTGTAGCAACCTATAATAAATAGCAATAATTGGCGTTGCACCAATTGAGGTATGAATCCGCGAGACGTAGCAATGCTACGTCTCTACAAGGATTTTGGTATTAGATAAAATCATATTCATACATGAAATCAGCAACGCCAAAAAGCCAAAATAATATATAGCTCCTCTCCCCCTCCTCCTCTGCGCTCTCTGCGCCTCTGCGGTTCGTATTACATCCCCTACCCTATTTCAACAACCTCAGACCACTCAAAGTAACCAACACAGTAGAACCCTCATGCCCAATTACACCAATAGGTAAATTAACATTACCAACAAAATTACCCACCAAAAGCAGAATAATAAAAGACAGAGCAACTGCTATATTTTGCTTAACTATTCTATGCGATCGCCTACCCAAAGCGATCGCCACTGCAAGCTTCTCCAGTCGGTCTGCCATCAAGACAATATCTGCGGTTTCCAATGCTACGTCACTCCCCGCCAATCCCATCGCAATACCTACAGAAGCCTGAGCTAATGCTGGTGCATCATTAATACCATCACCCACCATTGCAACTGTTTTATATTGCTTTTGCAAACGTCGGATTACATCTAATTTATCCTCCGGCAAAAGTTCTGCATATACTTGATTTATACCCACAGCTTGCGCCACACTATCAGCAGTGCGTTGATTGTCACCAGTTAACATGACGATTTGTTCAACTCCCAAAGCCTTTAAGCGAGCGATAGTTGCAGCAGCTTCTGCTCTCACCTCGTCAGCGATCGCTATTAATCCTATCACGTCAAATGATGGAGTAGAGACGCGATTAATCGCGTCTGTATTAAATTTTGAATTCTCCCCCTCTCCCCATCCTCCCTGCGCTACCCAAACGACTGTCTTACCTTGTTGCTCCAACACTGAAGCAGATTTCTGCAACTCTTGCGGTAAATTTATTACATACTTCTGCACAAAAGCAGCATTCCCTACAATTACCTGTTGGTCTTTGTTGATACCTATAATTCCTTGTCCGGGGATAGCTTGCACTTCAACTGCGCTAACCCAATTTAAATCAGCAGCGGCTTTCACAATCGCTTTACCGATCGCATGTTCGGAAACTGATTCTACGGTTGCGGCAACTTTCAAGACATCGGCTTGCGAATAATTACCAGCAGGAATCACTTGAAATACTTGCACAATTCCTGTAGTTAGAGTACCAGTTTTATCGAAAGCGATCGCTCTCACTTTCCCCATCATTTCTAATTGACTACCATTTTTAAACAAAATCCCCTGTCTGGCACCATTGGCAATTCCCGATAGCAGCGTCGGCATAATTGCTGCCATCAACGCACAAGGAGAAGCTACTACCAAAAAAGTCAGTGCTCGATAAATCGTTGTTTCCCAATCCCAACCCAAAAGAAACGGTGGTAAAGTAGCTAGCAATATCCCAGCGAGAACAATGAAGCGTGCATAACCTCGCTCAAATCTCTCAATAAACTGTTGAGAAGGTGGTTCCTCTGTCTGCGCTTGCTCTACTAATTTAATCACACGTTGAATCAAACTGCTTTCCGGTGGTTGATGCACCTTCAACTTCAGCGCACCATAACCATTAAGCGTACCTGCAAACACTTCCTCACCCACCGTTTTTTCTACAGGTAAAGATTCCCCGGTAATTGCAGCTTGATTGATGCTGCTGTAACCAGATACAATCACTGCATCCGTAGGAATTAACTCTCCCGGTTTGACGACAATTTCATCCCCTACCTTTAACTGCGAAATCAAAACTTCTTCTTCCCTTCCCTGACGTAAAACCATTGCGATATCTGGTGTCAAACTCATTAAACTGCGAATACTGCGCTCAGTGCGTCGCATTGCGTAACCTTCAAGTGACCCACTTATGGCAAAGATGAGAATCAAAATTGCCCCATCAACAATCAGGTGGTATTCCCGTTGCCATAAACCTAAACTAGCAGCACCCACAGCCGCCACAATCATGAGTAAATCTACATCGAGTTCTTTTTCTTTAAAAAGTGTAGTTAATCCCTCCCGCGCACTTTCGTAGCCACCAATCACATAAGCTGCGGGGAGTAGCAGCAATGCCAATCCTAAAAAATTGAGATGTAAGGCGATCGCTCCTAAAACTAATAATAGACCACAAGCGATCGCGGCTACGGTATCTGAATGTTCTTTGGTGAATTGAGTTAAGCGTTCTGGGTAGAGCATGAAAGTTGAATCAACACATACTCTCTCACCCTAAACCTTGACATTAATGTCAATGTCAACTAATTTTGTTGGGTGTGTTAATGGTGAAGATGAATATTCCCACATCCGAACGTCCTCAAGTAAAGGCAGAGTGCTTGCGATTATTGACAACGTTAAGACTAGACCAGGCACGAATGAAAATGATATCAGGGTTTGTAGATGTGTATTTGGAACTTACAGCAATTTTCACTTTCTTTAGACCACACTCTTGTTTCTTCATTTCTTCCTTTGCGCCTCTGCGCCTCTGCGTGAGATAAAAAGAATGTGGTTCATGTGCGATCGCTTGTAAGATTCCCTGTCATCCCGACTTCGCATTTATTTGTTGCTAATCTGACCAAGTACAGCATTTCCTTAATCCGAGCGCAAATTAAAGAAAGGCAATAAGAGTGCAATGCGATCGCATCCCGACACAATGCGATTGTGACCCGACACAATGCGATTGTGACCCGACACAATGCGATTGTGACCCGACACAATGCCATTGTGACCCGACACAATGCCATTGTGACCCGACACAATGCGATTGTCACTCGACACAATGCGATTGTGACCCGACACAATTCGATTGTGACCCGACACATTTAAAAACGCGCTCTGTCAGATCCCCCACTTCGTTACAAAATCAGAAACGGATCGCATATCTACTTAAGAATGCCTGTAAGATAATAATGAAATTTCAGTGATATCTCTGAAGTAAATTAAATAATATGCCCTTTGCTGCGATCTACCTCACCCCCTACCCCTCTCCTTACTAAGGAGAGGGGAGATAAAGCGCAGCTTTGTCGGGGTGAGGTTTTGTATTTTATTAAATCCATATTCCTTAATTAAGGCTGAAGAATGAACAAACGTGTAAAGTCTCAGCGGACTTTCTGGTGCTTCCTACCCAGTTTTACCCGAAGAAGTTTAATTTTATTACTCAGTGCCGTCTTTTTATCATCGGTGGGAGCAACTCGCAGCACAAGTGTGCAGATAGCACAGCAACAGGAAACTACTTCACAAGAAGCAACTAGCGCTGCGGCAAAACGCCTGTTTGATGAGGGATTACAACTGTTTAAGCAAGGCACAGCAAAATCACTGCGATCGGCACTTGAGAAATATAAACAAGCACTTCCCTTATTGCGGCAAGTGGGGGATAAAGGGGGGGAAGCTACCATTCTCAACAATATTGGCAATGTCTACGATAGTTTAGGCGACAAGCAACAAGCCCTCAAATTCTACAATCAGTCACTACCCTTATGGCGGCAAGTGGGGGATAAAAGGGGGGAAGCTACCACCCTCACGGGTATTGGCGCAGTCTACGATAGTTTAGGCGACAAGCAACAAGCCCTCAAATTCTACAATCAGTCACTACCCTTATGGCGGCAAGTGGGGGATAAAAGGG
>CASBQC010000266.1 GCA_949127805.1 Nostocales cyanobacterium PMM_0081 | reverse complement strand
CCCTTTTTCAACGCTGCTTAACCAATTAAGATACCAGCATGATTGTGAGCAACATATTATGAGGTATTTATGGCTGGTTTATTAGATTCCAAAGTAGCAATTATCACCGGAGCATCATCAGGAATTGGTGAAGCCACAGCGATCGCACTCTTCGCAGAAGGGGCAAAAGTGGCGATCGCGGCAAGACGTGGAGAACTCTTAGATAAATTAGCAAAACGCATCGAAGCTAGTGGTGGCGAGGCATTGCCTATTTTAACCGATTTGACTGACGAAACTCAAGCTATAAATTTGGTGCAAAAGGTACATGCTCACTACGGTCGCGTAGATATACTGATAAACAATGCAGGCATAGCATTATCTGGTGATATTGATGGTGCGGATACCTCAGATTGGCGACGGATGATAGACATTAACCTTTTGGGAGTACTTTATGTTACCCATGCTACCCTACCGATATTTAAAGCGCAAGGAATGGGGCACATAGTCAACATCTCCTCAGTCGCGGGTAGGACAGCGCGGGCGGGCATCGGCGTTTATAATTTGACAAAATGGGGTATCAACGGTTTCTCAGAAGCATTACGGCAAGAACTGTATAAAGACAACATCCGCGTTACCATCGTTGAGCCTGGGATGGTAGACACAGAAATAGACAGTCATATAACTGATGCAATCGCTAAACAGCGTACCATAGAAAGGCGCAACTCTATCACACCACTGCAAAGTGAAGATGTTGCGGCAGCGATCGTTTACGCAGTCACCCAACCTCCGCGTGTTAACGTTAACGAAATCCTGATTCGACCAACTGAACAAGGATGGTAAGCGTCGCTTCGTTGTATTAAAATTAGGACTTAAGCAAAATTCTCTCTTCCTCATTCAAGGTGAACTCTGTGCCTCTGCGGTTCGTTTATTCGATCATATGGACGAACCGCAGAGAACGCAGAGAACACAGAGAAATAAGAATTTGAGAGATTTCTGCGTAAGTCTTGTAGGATAATAAAATTTGCCAGATAGCATCTTCAGTAATGAATGAATACTTCCGTGCGAATATTGATGCAATGGCTGGCTATGTTCCTGGTGAACAGCCTCAACCTAATAGCCAAATCATCAAACTTAACAGCAACGAAAACCCCTACCCTCCCTCACCGGCAGTGTCAAAGGTGCTGCGTAACTTTGATGCGGAATGGTTGCGACGCTATCCAAATCCTTTCGCACAGGAGTTTCGACGTGCTACAAGTGAGGCTTTGAAAGTTCCTGCTGATTGGATTATTGTGGGAAATGGCAGTGATGAAGTGTTAAATTTGGTGATTCGCGCTTGTGCAGAACCAGGACGCAAGGTAGTTTATCCTATACCTACCTACGTGTTATATAGTACGCTGACACAGATGCAATCAGCGGAAATGGTGGAAATTCCTTACACTGAAGACTACCGTTTACCTTTGGCAGAATTGATTAGCGCTAATGGTTGTGTAACATTTATTGCTTCTCCTAACAGTCCTTCCGGACATGTGGTTTCAACTGATGAACTGCGGAAATTAGCAAGTAGTTTATCTGGGGTTTTGGTGATTGACGAAGCTTATGTCGATTTTGCTGAGGAGAATGCACTCTCCTTAGTTGCAGAATTTGAGAATGTCATTGCAATTCGCACACTTTCTAAGGGATACTCGTTAGCAGGATTGCGTTTGGGGTTTGCGATCGCAAATCCGCAGTTGCTGAGTGGATTGTATAAGGTGAAGGATAGTTATAATATTGATGCGATCGCCTGTAAAATTGGGGCAGCGGCGATGAGCGATCAAGCTTATAAAAATGCTTGTGCAGATAAAGTTAAGCGATCGCGCACAAAGTTAGCAGGAGACTTGAGAGGGTTGAATTTTCAAGTATGGGATTCTCAAGGTAACTTTTTGCTAGTACAGCCCAAACAAAAAAATGCCGAATATCTTTATCAAAGCTTGAAATCAAAGGGAATTTTGGTACGTTATTTCCCGCAACCTGGAATTAATGATAAACTACGGATTACAGTTGGTACTGATGAGCAAAATCTAGTTTTGGTGGAGACGCTGAGTAAGCTAACTTGCACCACATCGCCGTCACCCTAGAAGGGCTTGTCATTACCAAGATATTTCAAAACCCTCGCAATGCGTCGCTATCCCGCCTTAGAATAAATTCTAAGGCTAATAGCACAAGTCCATTAAAATGGACTGAAATCTTTATTTAGTTCTCTTTTAGAGGACTTTCGCGCTTTAGACAACGGTACGATTGTAGAGACGTTCGGTCCAGAACTACGAAGGGTTTTTGGTAAAATGAGAGCGATCGCATCATCACCCCCAAACCGCACATATATAAAGCTTTGATTATTTCTCCAAACTTTTCCCACGCATGGAGATTTTTTTGTTAATATTGTAGTACAATTGTTCTAGTTTGAATCGACGACAAATGAGTAAAGGCGATCGCCATCTTTTAATACCTCAGATTATTTTATAAAAAAATCCTTGTTTTAACCACCCCTAAGTCTATTGTAAAGTTCAAAATATTTGAATTAAGAGCAGGGGTAAGGCTTCACCATCAAATCAATCATCTCACATTTACCTAAATATTTAGTCTCATGTTACTGAAGACACAAGAGAAAGGTGCAATTGCAACCAAAGTAGATCGGGCAATTGTTCAAACTCACATTGAGCAATACGCTGAAGAAGATAGAAGCGTTGATGCCAAAAATTTCTACTTTCGAGCGCTGTCTGATGCTACCGAAACTATTCTACGTTATGCTTTCTTTTTAGCTGACTTGAAAAAGACGCGCTCGAAAAAAGAGTATAAACAAATATTGTTAGATTATGGTTTTTTAGGTGAAGAGAAAAAATATCTTAAGGTAGCAACAGCTTTTGAGAAGTTCTCTCCCGATAATTTAGCACCCATTGAGCCAGCAACGATATTTCAACTAGCACAAAATAGCAAGAAATACCAGCCAGTACTCGATCAATTGCTGGATTTAGCAGAAATTTCCCAACCTGCGGTACGTGAATTAATCAAACAGAACCGCACTCCCAAGCAACCAAAACCGCAAAAACCCAGTATTTGGCGTCGCACGAAAAATGGCGCTAGATATTGTCAAATTCCCCCAATTCATGAAGTAGATGAAAGAAGCGGAATGACGCTACAAAAGATGATCGATGAAGAGGGATTATTACCACAACAAATCGTCGCGGAAGCTATAGCTTTACGTTTAGCATATCAGCAAGGGCGGATAAAATTCGTTGAAGAAACAGCAAATTAAGTTTAATTTATTGCGGATACAGCTTTGAGAAATCAAGTTTTGTATGGCGATCAACTTTTAGGCGATCGCCTTTTACGTTTAATATTGAATAAAGAATCATTTTCCCAACTCAAGACTATAAAGTTAAAATGAGTACAAAAGACCTTTTGCTGAGAGAAATTGAGCAAGTTCCAGAATTCCTTTTAACGGAAGTGCTTGATTTCCTGCAATTTATCAAAGCTCAACACTTAGAACAAAATACACAAATAAGCATTCTCAGCGAATCTTCCTTAGCAAAAGACTGGTTGAAACCAGAGGAGGATGAAGCTTGGCAGGATTTGTAAAAGCAGATGTTGTTATAGTTTTTATAACAGAGACAATCATATGCTAAATGCGGTTGAGTTTCAAGCAAAGATTCAAAATGGTTTAATTCAGATTCCTGAAGAGTACAAACAAGAACTCGGTTTTCTCTGTTACCTCTGTGTACTCTGCGGTTCGTTATTCAATTATTCGTGCGTAAGTCCTGGTTAAGTTAGACGGGAGTTTTGAATCATGACCCAAGTTAACTACGCTGCAATGACTGACCAAGAGCGAAAACGCTCTATATTAGCACATCGGGATGACCCAGAAGCATTTTACACCTATATGGATAGGCGGCATTCTCGACCGGGCAAAGTTGTAATTAAATTTAACGATCCAAACTGGGAAACAAAGGTGCTAGCAGCTATTCAAGAGAAACTCGATCAAAATATCTAGCAACGATCGCGATCGCTTTTACACCTCAATTAAATCGAATAATAAAGCGGGAAAGACTTTGCATCCTTAGGCTTGACATACACTCGCTGTTGTGCTTCCAAGTGCAATTGGTCAAAGCGATCGCGTGTTAAATGCGCTGTCACCACTTGTCCATCATCTAAAGTTAATTCTACCTGAATTTCCCAACCCAAATGTATCAACCTGCTCACCCTAGCTGGTACACTTGAACCGTTAGCAGAGGTTTCTATAATTACATCTTGCGGACGTAAAAACATTTCTGGGTTTGCCGAATCAAATCCGTTACCTTGGAAAATCCGCGAAGAACTCGGCAACACGTTCACCGATCCAATAAAGCTCATCACAAACGCTGAAGCCGGATGATCGTAAATTTCTGCTGGTGTTCCCACCTGTTCCACACGTCCTTTATTCATCACCACAATCTCATCTGAGACTTCCATCGCTTCTTCTTGGTCGTGAGTGACGAAAACTGTGGTAACATGAACTTCATCATGGAGGCGTCGTAACCATGCCCGTAAGTCTTTACGGACTTTCGCATCAAGTGCGCCAAAAGGTTCATCAAGTAATAAAACGTTAGGTTCGACAGCTAACGCTCGTGCCAATGCTACCCGTTGTCGTTGACCGCCAGAAAGTTGTGAAGGATAGCGATCGCCTAATCCACTCAATTGCACCAACTCCAACAACTGCTCCACTCGCGCCTTAATTTTCCCTTTCGGTGCTTTCCGAAGTTCCAAACCAAAGGCAACATTTTTGCGTACAGTCAGATGTTTAAACAAAGCATAATGCTGAAATACAAATCCGATATTTCGGTCTTGTACGCTTTGATATGTGGCATCTTTACCAGTGAGAAATATTTTACCATTATCCGGCATTTCCAAACCGGAAATTAACCGCAGCAGCGTAGACTTTCCCGAACCCGATGGTCCGAGCAAAGCGACAAGAGAGCCACTTTTAATTTCCAGATTGACATCATCAACCGCCTTGAAGCTGCCAAATTGCTTGGATACGTTCTCAACTACAATGCCCACTGATTCTGCACCTCTGGAACTAATCACCCGTTGGTTGGTACGTTAACGGTGTTATATACATATATCACACAGAGTTGCCTTTGGATTAACAAGATTGGGAATGGGTAGTAGTTAGTAGATAGTAGTTAAGAGTAATTTTTCACAACGCTCCAACGCTCCAACGCTCCAACGAACCCCTTTGGCTTTTGTAGCGAAAAATTAAGGAATGTTGCATTTCACGCTTTTGGGTAAGCCAGAAAGACAAAACAGCCAAAAGTACATGGTAGTATACTTTCGGTAAATGTCAAAATTGGGAGAAGACCTTTGACACTAAGGGTTGCTGTTGTTGGGTCAGGTCCAGCTGGTTCTTGTGCCGCCGAAACCTTGGCGAAAGCTGGAATTGAAACTTACCTATTTGAGCGCAAGCTAGACAATGCCAAGCCTTGTGGCGGTGCAATTCCCTTGTGCATGGTAAGTGAGTTTGATTTGCCTCCGGAAATTATCGATCGCCGAGTGCGGAAAATGAAAATGATTTCGCCCTCGAACCGTGAGGTTGATATCAATCTAGTAAATGAAGGTGAATATATAGGAATGTGCCGGCGCGAAGTGCTTGATGGCTTCTTGCGCGATCGCGCGGCAAAACTCGGCGCAAATTTAATTAATGCCACTGTTCATAAACTCGATTTTCCCACAAACAATACAGACCCGTACACGATCCATTACGTTGACCATACAGAAAGCGGGGCACAGGGTATTGCCAAAACCCTAAAAGTTGATTTAATTATTGGGGCAGATGGAGCAAATTCCCGCATCGCCAAAGAGATGGATGCTGGAGATTATAATTATGCGATCGCTTTCCAAGAGCGCATTCGTCTGCCTGACGACAAAATGGCATATTACAACGACCTCGCCGAAATGTACGTTGGTGATGACGTTTCTACCGACTTTTACGCCTGGGTTTTCCCCAAATATGACCACGTAGCCGTCGGTACCGGCACAATGCAGGTTCACAAAGCCAGCATCAAACAACTACAAGCTGGTATCCGCACTCGCGCTGCCCGAAAACTCGCCGGCGGTCAAATTATTAAAGTCGAAGCACACCCGATTCCCGAACATCCCCGTCCCCGTCGCGTTGTCGGTCGCATCGCTTTAATAGGTGACGCTGCTGGCTACGTTACCAAGTCCTCTGGTGAAGGCATTTACTTTGCCGCCAAATCTGGGCGGATGTGTGCCGAAACGATTGTAGAAACGTCTAATGGCGGTGTACGTATTCCTACGGAAGCAGACCTTAAGGTTTACTTGAAGCGTTGGGACAAAAAATACGGACTCACCTACAAGGTGTTAGACATTCTGCAAAATGTCTTTTATCGTTCCGATGCTACCCGCGAAGCATTTGTAGAAATGTGTAGTGACATGGATGTGCAGCGGCTAACTTTTGATAGCTATCTGTATAAAACGGTTGTTCCGGCAAACCCGATCACTCAACTCAAAATTACCGCAAAGACTATTGCTAGTCTACTTCGCGGTAACGCCCTCGCGCCCTAAGGAGAGAGGGGGGGATG
>CASBQC010000265.1 GCA_949127805.1 Nostocales cyanobacterium PMM_0081 | reverse complement strand
GTCGTCAGTGTCTTCCCTCGCTCTGGAGAGCATTGGTCAGACACTACTCCTTAACTCACGCGCATTCCTCTCACACTCCATAGATCGGTGAGTGTGAGGCTCCTGCTGTATTAGCTGAAAATGAAATAGAACAACTTGCTCAACAGATTGAGAAGCTAGAAAACAAACTTCAATAGACATCTCCATAAAAGATGTAGAGACGTAGCAATGCTACGTCTAAGAGTTTCGGGCAACGCATAATAAGCATAGCGGTCGATGTTTCTGAATGGAAAGAGAAGCTTAGAAATGTCATCAGTTCAACACTTACAGCGTAGACGCGAAGAACTTCAACAACAGTACGATCTACTTAGCGAGAAGATAGAACGCTTGCGGAGCAATTCGGTAATTGAGGCAGGTACTTCAGTGGCTTTTCAGCTAGATAAGGAAATTGAGCGCTTTGAAGCACAACGCGATCGCCTTGCCAAGCAAATTGATAATCTAGAAAGTGAGCGGATACACATTGAACTATTTCGGCTGAATTATATCAAGCAGGTGCGTTTATTCCGAGAATTTATTGAACAAAACCGTATCGGGGCTTTTTTGGTTCATGGTTCCCCGGAACACGGGCAAATATTTCTCTTGAGACGCTTGTTACAGGCAATACCTGATAGTTCCGTAACTCCACCATTTCAATTTCACCTCTCCCGCAGAGCATTTAGAACTGACATCAAAGCATTATGGCGTGAACTTGGTCGTCAGATGCAAGTACAAGACTTTTCATTGCCGGAAATTGCCAGAAATGTGATATGTCAATTGAAAAATCAACACGTCATCCTGGTTTTTCACGATATGGATTGTATTGATGAAGACTATTTGCAGGAATTGATTCGCGAATTTTGGCTTCCCCTGGTAAACTCAACTCAACAGACGATTTATTCAAGCAACGAGTTTTTTTTATTGATGTTTTTAGTTGACCAAGATGGTTGTGTCAACACCTGGGATATCGCGTTTGCAGAGGAATTTGAAACACTTTGGGAACCTTGTACTCCTATAATACTGCCGATTATTGACAGCCTTTCTGACCAAGTGTTAGTTAACTGGATGGAAAATGCAATTGATGCGCTACCCACAAAAGTGACTAAAAAAATTGACTACACAGTTAAGGTAATTTTAGAGAATAGTGAAGGCATTCCGGAACGGGTGTTTGCTCAAATTTTTGGTTTGTGTGGTTATAGTTGGGAGCAAGGAGAGGATAGGTGGTTAAAGCTGTAGACGAGCGGCTGAAATACACTGGTGATAAGGATAAACAGCCGAAACCAAAAGAGCAAGATGAGCTAACGGGGCAACTTTTGTATCCATATTTGCCCGGTGAGAAGTTGGTAGAAGCGGTGAATTTAGCGATCGCTCTCGAACGTCCTTTATTATTAAAAGGTGAACCGGGTTGTGGCAAAACAAAATTAGCTCATGCTGTAGCTTACGAGCTAAATTTACCTTTTGAAGCTTGGTACGTCAAATCTACCAGTCGAGCACGGGATGGACTGTATACTTATGATGGAATTGGCAGGTTGCGAGATGCACAACTTGCTAATTCCGGCATAGATAAAGATGCCGCACAACAAGCGAAAAATGCTGATGCTTACGTTGAGTGGGGACCGCTTGGACGTGCTTTTCGCAACGAATGCCGCACAGTTGTACTGATTGATGAAATTGACAAGGCTGATATCGACTTTCCCAATGATTTGCTCTTAGAGCTTGATGAGAAACGGTTTGAGGTAATAGAGGTAAAACAAACCAGCCCCATCAAGAAAATTCAGGCGAAAGTGACACCGATAGTTTTTATTACAAGTAACGACGAGAAAGACTTGCCCGATGCCTTTTTACGTCGCTGTTTGTTTCACTACGTCAAATTTCCGCAGCGAGAGGACTTGATTGAGATAATTAAAGCTCGCTTTCCTTTTCCCGATCCGCGTTTAGCATTACTGGATGCAATTATTGATCGCTTTATTAATCTTCGAGAAAAGATGCAACAAGACAAAGGAGACGCAGGCAAAAAGGTTAGCACTAGCGAGTTGATGGATTGGATTGACATGCTACTTAAGCACAATTCCGACGACGAAATTCTCAGCAAGTTGAAAACAGAACTTTTGTATCCAGGGGTATTGCTGAAAAGTTGGGATGATTATCGACGTTATTCCCAAGAGCGATCATTATGAATATTAGACCAATATGTGTGCCGTGTTTGAAGAGCGATCATTATGAATATTAGACCAATGTGCGTACCGTGTTTGAAGAGCGATCGCAATGAATATTAAACCAATCCGCGTACCGTGTTTGAAGAGCGATCGCCATGAATATTAGACAAATTCGCGTACCATGCCCTCAGGCTAGAAGCCTGGGGCTACACAAACAAAGTCCGCCTTCGCGGACTAAGAATAACTTGCATTTGAAGCCTGCGGAGGCAGGCTTTGTTTGTGTAGCCGCGACTTCAGTCGTCGGGTATTTATTTGTGTAACCGCGATTTATAATCGCCCGGTTCTTTTCTCTTATGAAAACTGCTATGGTAAAATTCGCCACCTTTACCCCAGAAGAATTACCGCTACTAGACCTCTTCACGCGGCTGCGAGAGGCAGGCTTACCACTGGGCATTGATGAGTATCGCCTGATTCTAGAAGCTTTACAGAAGGGCTTTGGCACAACTAACCAAGAGGCATTAGCGGAACTTTGCCGTACTTTGTGGGTGAAATCAAAGGACGAGGAACACCTGTTTAATTATCACTTTCAACAAGTAATGAGCGCTTTTGTTCCTGCTCCCACCTCATCTGAAAAATCGGACACTTCGGACACAAAAACTACTAAGTCCACTTCTCAACCCAAACCCGAACAAACCGAAAATACACCTATTTCCGTAACCGTTTCATCAGAATTGATAGAAGTGGAAGATGAAATGCAAGTAGCTGAAGCAGTACAAATTACTACTAGCAATTCTGATGAAATTGCCGAAAATCGCTTCACCCAAACCGATGAATATTTCCCCGTAACGCGACGCCAGATGAAGCAAAGCTGGCGACATTTGCGGCGTTTCGTGCGGCAAGGTTTGCCCACAGAATTTGATGTAGAAGCAACAATTGAGCGGATTGGACAACAGGGAATGTTGCTAGAGCCTGTAATGGTTCCCAGTCGAGTTAATCGCACAGAATTGCAGTTACTGATTGACCAAAAAGGCTCAATGGTACCATTTCACGCCTTATCGCAGCGATTGGCAGATACAGCCTTGCGCGGAGGGCGTTTGGGAAAAGCTGGTATTTATTACTTTCATAATTCTCCTGCCAAGTATATTTACAGAGATACTGCCCGCCAAAAAGCTGAACCTGTATCAGATTTTCTGGCTAAACTGCGTCCAGAATGTTCCGCTGTGTTGATTTTTAGTGATGCGGGGGCAGCGCGGGGTGGTTATAGCTTAGAAAGGCTAGAGTTGACAGAAAAGTTTTTATACCAATTAAAGCAACGAGTTCGTTATATAGCATGGGTCAACCCAATGGCAACAGAGCGCTGGTTTGGGACGACTGCGGGTGAAATTGCCCGTTTAGTACCGATGTTTGAATTGAGTCGTCAGGGGTTGGATAGTGCGATCGCTGTTTTGCGGGGACGATCAATTAACGTTGCAGGACAGATAAAATAAGTGAACTGGAATCAAAATTATCACTGTATAAAATGAAGCCAGAAGTCGTCACTCGTAGAATAGAAGCTTTTCACCAACGCTTTGGTGAAGCGCATCTTGATTTTGCTTATCATGCTGCTTTTCCCTTAGCGCTTACACCTGATTTGCTTTATCGCTTGTGGGCGAATTTTCAATATGATATCAACGGTGAAGCACTGAAAATTCCCTGGCTTGCCGTGGCAGATTTGTTACTTTCCAGCCTTTGCGATGAAGTAGGATATGAACTCTATGAGATGGAAACAGAGGTGCGAAATGCACTGCTGAGGGAATTGAAAGTGAATCCCCGCTTTGGCGAAAAGCGAATTCATCAATTGTCTGATTTTTTGCTTGTCTATGTCAAACAACAGCTTGAGAGCCACGATCCGGATATACGTGATTTTGCCCAAGTTCAGAGGTGGACGGCTTTAGCTTATACAAAACCTAGTGAAGCTGCGCGGGAAATTGCATCTACTCTTGCCAAGTTGAAATTAGAGGAAAAAGCAGAGTGGGTTCGCATGGCGTCAGTTGTAGAGACTTTTGCAGAGCCATTGGCTGGGTTTGAGCCACTGTTGATTTATTCTCGTGGGATGGCAAGTTTTCTTCGTAATGACATCAAAAGAGCAGCTAGCGAATTCAACAAAGTTTATCAACAGCAGGGAAAACAAATAAATGTTGCTGGAATCAACTTGAAGATTCCACTAAACATAGATTCTCTTTACTCTGTCAACACTAGAATCACAGTCGTTGAAGGGGATATTACTCAACAACGGGTGGATGCGATCGTTAACCCTACGGATTTACGGTTTTCAGGTGGTGGTGGTGTAGATGGTGACATTCACAGTGCAGCTGGTTCTGAACTGAGAAAAGCATGTAGTGAACTCAAACAGGGCTGGGCGATAGGGGAAGCACATATTACGAAAGGTTATAACCTCTATGCACGGTGGGTTATTCACACAGTTGGTCCGATCTGGGAAGACGGCAATTATCAAGAGGGGCAGAAGTTAGCTCAATGCTATAGCAACTGTTTAGCCTTAGCAGAACAATACTTTATTACAACAATTGCTTTTCCTGCTATCAGTACAGGAGCCTTTCGTTTTCCAATTGAACAAGCCACTAAAATTGCTGTCACCGAAGTAAAGTTTTTTCTAGAAAGAAATGCTTCTGTGAAAAAAGTAGTCTTCGTTTGCAGAGGAAAAATTGCTTACGATTGCTACTTGAAATCTGTCAACGAAATTGTTGGATCATAAGTATGTCCGAATGAATTACTCGCATTGGTATCAGTTGCACGAGTACCACTAACAATCGTGACTGAATTAAGCGGTGCAAACCGAGTTAACTGAGCGATCGCCTGTAAATTTTATCATCACCCCCCCAGAACTTATGCCGCACTTATCAACCTAAGGCAAAATAGAGAGAAGCGCAGAGCGAGAGTTAGCTATGACAACCCAAGTCACGATTACTTTGTCAGATGAGGTATACCGACGAGCAGAACGCTTCGCACGGCTAGCTAACCGTGATTTGGCTAGTGTTCTAGCTGATACCATTAAACTTTCTTTACCACCAATTAGCTCGCATATTGAAACCCTAGAACCCATATCAGAACTATCTGATGAGCAAGTTATGGCTCTTACAGAACTGCAAATGGAGCCAGATCAAGATAAGCGTCTGAGTAATTTGCTAGATAGGCAACAGTCAGGGATTCTGACTGAAGACGAGCGGCAAGAATTGCAAGACCTAATGCAAGTCTATCAAGAAAAATTATTGCGGAAAGCCACTGCATTCAGCGAAGCAGTAAGACGTGGATTAATGGAGCCACTGAGTTCGTGAGTTCCAGCTACATTGTTTGTTAAAAGCCCCTCAGGCTGGAAGCCTTGGCTACACGGACGAAGCAGGCACACGCAGGCTAGAATTTGTTTTTTTGTATTTAGCCCATGAAGATGGGCTTTGTTTGTGTAGCCCCAGACTTCCAGTCTGAGGGGCTTTGAGTGACTCTTAATTACCCGCCAAAACCAGGAATGGGAACCAAACGCTTGAGCGCACGATTGACAACATCGCCATAACGCAATTCCCCACAGAGAATTCTACCCATGATTTGGCTACCAGAAGGACGCTTCACACCGACTTTGTAACCAACACCCGGAAAGCGGTAAAATGCGCCCGCTAACTTTTGCGCCCAAGCCATATCAGCACCCCATTGTTCGGCGATCGCTTCCGAATAATTTTCTAAAGCGATCGCATCACCAGAAAGCGCTTGATGAATCGCTCCAGCTGCCAGCAATCCGCTCAAAATTGAGGGACGAATACCTTCTGCTGTCATCGGATCAACTACACAAGCTGCTTCCCCAGCTAAAACCGCATTTTGAGTATGCAGCTTTTGATTACCATCCCATAAACTAATAGGATGACCGTACTGCTTGCTAGCTTTAACATCTAGACCAAAACTTTTTCCGTACTCATCCAAAATTTTCTTAAAATCTTGAGCTTCTCCACCGATAAAAGTACCGACACCAATCGAATAACCATCAGCTTTCGGGAAGTTCCAGATATAGCCATTTTTGACCATACCAAACTCAAAGTGGATTGTAGATTTATTCTCCACAACTGCCGGAACTTCTACCTCTAAAGCCCCTGCTAAACGGCGTTTGCGTTCTTTGAAGCCCAGCCATTTTGCCATCGGTCCCTTGGCACCATCAGCAGCGATTAAAAAGCGACCTGTAACCGGATCATTAGCTGTATTAACTTGCCAATGATCGCTTTTAAATTCAATTCCAGTTACTTCCGTAGAATCTTTTAATTGGGCACCTTGCTTTTGCGCTTGCTGAATTAGGAAATGGTCAAAAATATCGCGTCGCACCATCCAGACAGGCTCGATAGTCTCTATTTTGGTTTCTACAGGGTCGCCCATTTTCCAGGTAAAGCGCAACTCGTCCACTTTCAGGGAAATTGCTGGACTAAAATCAAAGTCAAACCATTTGGCGATCGCAGGTGATACACCTCCACCGCAGGGTTTGTATCTAGGCAAAGATTCTTTTTCTAAAACTAATACCGAACGTCCCTGCTTGGCTAAATGGTAAGCGGCTGTTCCACCAGCAGGTCCCGCGCCGACGATGATGCAATCATACATATGGCTGAATTTTTGCTCCTGAAGAACGTTGATTTGTGCGTTTTTATTTGTAATTTATGAGTAAATAGTCTGACCAGACTTTAACTGATTTTGAGGTTAGCTGCTAAATTTTTCACACCCTTCAGTGTAACCGGTCTAAATCTTTCTTCTGGAGCTACCATGCTTATCCGTAAATATTTGGATATAAATCTTCTATCTTGATTAATTCAAGTTGCTTGTGAGTGATATACCATACTTTTTTCTGATAATTACACTGATAAATTT
>CASBQC010000264.1 GCA_949127805.1 Nostocales cyanobacterium PMM_0081 | reverse complement strand
ATTATGCGTTACCCAAAACCCAAGAGACGTAGCAATGCTACGTCTCTACATCTTTTCCACGACGTTTGTCTATTGACTATTGACCCTCACTTTGTAATCATCGTCCAGACTCCATCCCAGGAACTTGGGGGAGGTGTTTGTTGGTAATTACGAGCGCGTTCTAGATGGATATTAACAGCTTGGTCTGTGGGTCGAATGGATTTTGCGGCTTGAAAACAGGCGATCGCTTGTTTAAAATGGCGCGATAAATAAGCAGCACGTCCGGCGTGGTAATGTAATAAAAACTCTTGGGTGGCATTGTCTAGAGGAGTTGAGCGATCGCCAATTAACTCATAAATATTCACCGCTTGATATTTACCCTTAACGCGAATTCTGTCTAATTCGCGTACCCAGATTTTATCGCTACATAGTTCGTAAGTAAACTCACTTAAAATAATATCGCAACCATATTCTTTAGTTACTCCTTCCAAGCGCGAACTTAAATTCACACCATCGCCAATTACGGTATAATCCATTCGTTTCTGGGAACCAATATTACCCGAAACCACTTCCCCAGAACTAATACCAATCCCAATATGAATTTCTGGCTGTGCTTGAATAATCCGCCGTTGGTTAAATTCCGCCAATCGTTCTCGCATATCCAACGCCGATTGTATCGCCTTCCAAGCATGATTTTCCACTAGCGTTAGTGGGGCACCAAACACTGCCATTAAAGCATCCCCAATGAACTTATCTAAAGTCCCTTCATGGTTAAAAACCGCCTCCACCATCGTTTCAAAATACTGATTTAGCAGCGAAACTACCTCAGCCGCACCAAGATTTTCTGTAAGTGTGGTGTAGCCTCGAATATCAGAAAACAAAATGGTGACTTCCTTGCGCTCACCTACCATTAAAGCATCTTCTCCCAGTGCCAGAACTTGCTCTGCCACATGGGGTGTCAGGTAACGGTACATTGTAGTTTTCATCCGTTTTTCCTGACTGATGTCTTCTAGCACCACCAAACCACCGCGCACCCCTCCTTCTGGGTTGGTTAGGGGGTTGACGGTGAGATTCGTGCTACGTTCTATTTTTTTAACATCAGCAGAAGTTAATAACTCAGATTGGGGAGTAAGCAGTTGATTCCAAGGGATAAATATATTTGGGTTAGTGCGATCGCTTACTGCCAAAATATAAATATCATGGGTATCAATTTCCTCACTCTCGTACAGATGTTCCTGAGGAACGTCTGTACAGACGCGATTAATCGCGTCTCTACTTTTAACTTGATGAAGTCCCACAATCAAACTTTGCTCTGGCACATAATGTCTGGCGCCAGTCTTTAAACTATCCTCCAACCGCATTTGCAAATTGTCAATCGGCACAACTTCCCAAACCAGCCGATTAATTAAATTTTGTTCCCATAATGGCTTGTTATTTTTGGTATTAACTTCTCCCAAAGGACAACCAAGTAACTTTAAAGCCGCATCATTAATTGTGACAATGCGTCCTTGCATATCTGTAGAAATTACCGCATCAGATAGACTTTGTAAAATGTCTTTTTGGTATTGTTTTTCTAACAACACACTTTCAAATAAACGAGCATTTTCCAGAGCAATTCCTGCCTGAATATTAAATGCCCTCATAAACTCTTCATCAGACGAAGTAAAACTACCTTGCTGCTTATTAATTAACTGCGTTACGCCAATTAATTCATTAGCCGAATTAAACACTGGCAAACAAAGAATATTCCGAGTTACATAGCCAGTTTTTCTATCTGTAGTTGGGTCAAAGCGAGGGTCTTTATAAGCATCCGAGATATTTAAAGCTTGACCGGTAGATGCTACATAACCGACAATGCCACGATTAGCAGGGATGCGGATTTCTACCATAGTTGAGCGATCGGCAACCTCTACCTTCGTCCAGAGTTCACCCATTTCTTTGCGGTGCAAAAACAGCGTGCTGCGGTCTGCTTGCATTAATATTCGGGCTTGCTCCATTACTATTTGTAAAGTAGCTTCTAAATCTAGACTTTGCCCTAATGTTTGAGTAGCCCGCAAAAGTGCTGTTGCACCTCTTTGATTACGAGCAGCTATATAAAAAGATTGGCAACTTTCTAAGATAATACCAATCGAAGAAGCAAAGTCTCGAAAACAGACTTCATCATCATAATTAAAAGGAATATTTCCGGCTTTATTCGCTAGTTGTACCACTGCCACAATCTGATTTTTGCTACTGACAACTGGCAGACATAAAATATTGTGGATTTTATAGCCCAATTTTTTTTCTAATTCTGGGCTAAATAAAGGGTGAGTAGAGGCTTGAGATATGTTTAAATATTCACCCGTCCTGGCAACATGACCGGGAATGCCTACTGCGATCGGAGTGCGAATTTCTAAAGGTTTTTGGGTGTTATCTTGGGGAACTTTTGACCACAATTGATTTTTGTCGTAATCAACCAAAAAAATGGTAGTATGCTCTGCTTGGAGAATTTGACCAATTTTGAGTGTAATCGCCTCTAGCACCTTCTCCAGCATTGTTTCTAGGGCTTCATTATTAATTAGTTCAATTGCCCTGAGAAATTGCTGAAACTCTGCTGTAATAAAATCTAGTAAACAAACAAATTCGTTTACAGAAAGGTCTTTGACACGACGCAGTAGAGCGTGGGTGCGATTAACTTGAGTAAGTTCAGTTAATGTAGCCAGGACGCTACCAGGGCTGGGAAGTGTCATAT
>CASBQC010000263.1 GCA_949127805.1 Nostocales cyanobacterium PMM_0081 | reverse complement strand
TCAAAGACTCATTAACGGAGTTCAAAGACTCATTAACGGAGTTCAAAGACTCATTAACGGAGTTCAAAGACTCATTAATGAGTATTAATTTATCAAGAACCTGATACAGCCTTACCAGTTCTACCTCTGATAGCTTTAAAGCGTTCACCTAACTGTTCGGCAATAGTTTTTAAGCCTGGAGTCTTCTTTGCAGCAGTCTTTACATAGTCATAAACAGTCAAACTGCTGCTCATGGCATCACTACCGACTGCTAATAGGGTATCATCTACTTGTTCGGTGAGTTGCCGCATTGAGGTTAAAAGTTCGCTGAGATTGGTAGTTAATTGATAATCTCGCACCAATTCCCCAACGTCAAAACTTGCGGGGAGAATGTCGCGGTTAGATTGAGCAGCGGCAACACTATTATTGACAAAAGCTAGGCTTTTATCACCCATTTTCACTAACTTGCGTCGTTCTTCGGTAGTTAGGGTGATAAGAAAAGGCAGCTTTTTTTGGATAGTTTGTAGTGCTGCTTTAATTTCTTGAATATCTTGTGGTGAAATGCTGGCGTTGACATTTTGATAAGCCATCGTATAATTACCTTGGTGAATCTCTTGCTGAAGTAGCAATGTTTACTACATTTATGATTCCCACAAAGTCATGCGATCGCACATTTTATTTAAATTTATTTCGCCAATATCTGTTATATTATGTCCGGTAAATTACTTACTTTTGTTTAGACGTAAAGCGTGGAACGTCTCTACGATGGTTGCGATATTTTTTATTACTGTTAATTAAACGGACATGATATAACGGGGTTAGATAATGCCTTATAGCCAGTTTAATATTGAATCAATCAAAGTCAACTTTAATATTACTCTCATCGAAACAGTCAGCAAATTTGCTGAAGTGCCAGAAATTAGCTATAGCGATTATCTTGTAGAAACGCTTCGTTTTAATACACCGATCGCTTTAGCAATTAACTCAGAAAAATCTCGTTCGGAGATGATTATCGCACCAATTTTATTAGAATTAAAGCGGCTATACCCTGAAAAAGTAAGTTTATTTTCGGGTAAAGATTTTACCGTCGATATAGAAAAGGGTCTTAATGGTTTTTGTGACTTTCTTATCAGTCGTTCTCCAGAACAGTTAATCATCACATCACCAGTTATCGCAGTGGTGGAAGCAAAAAACGAGAATATTGAAGCTGGTTTAGGACAATGTATGGCAGAAATGATAGCGTCTCAGATTTTTAACCAGCAAAAGGGAAGACAAGTTACTAAAATACTTGGTGCGGTAACTACCGGCAGTAGTTGGAAGTTTATGCAGTTAAAAGAAACAACGATAGAAGTTGATTTGAATGAATACTATTTGAACCAAGTCGGGAAAATTTTAGGTATTCTCAGCTTGGGATTAGAAGAGAGATAGTTTTAAGTAGAGACATGACGACGGAACGTCTTTACAATTGTGTGGAATGACGAAAAATCCTTCTGTGAGGAGCGATACCCCTAATTCGTGCTTCTGTATCCTTCTAGGGTGTAGAGTCAGGACGATTAACTTTTAAACTTTTATCATATTTTAGATCGTAGTTTCTCTGCCTGATTCCCAAAATCTTAAAATTTGCCAATTAAATATGCCATAACCCAATGCGACTGTCAGGATCGGAAAGTGAAGAGTAAAAACAAAACGCTTTTAACAGCTTCACATCATAGGAGGTTAATCTTGGCTAAACTGAAAGTCGGCATCAATGGATTTGGTCGTATCGGACGGTTGGTGTTTCGTGCTGGTATGAATAATCCCAATATCGAGTTTGTGGGGATTAACGACTTAGTACCACCAGATAACTTGGCTTATTTATTAAAATACGACTCCACCCACGGAACCTATCAGGGCAAGATTGAGGCAAAAGACGATGGTATCGTTGTCGATGGACACTTCGTTCCTTGCGTGTCGATGCGGAATCCGGCAGAGTTGCCTTGGGGTAAATTGAGTGCAGATTATGTTGTGGAATCTACGGGGCTTTTCACCAATTTGGAAGGAGCATCAAACCACTTAAAAGCTGGTGCAAAGCGGGTTATAATTTCTGCACCCACGAAAGAGCCGGAGAAGATTCGCACTTTATTAGTTGGTGTCAATCATGACATATTTGACCCAGCAAAAGATGCGATCGTCTCTAATGCAAGCTGCACTACAAACTGTTTGGCTCCCATCGCAAAGGTGATAAATGACAATTTTGGCTTGACTGAAGGTTTGATGACCACCGTTCACGCTATGACAGCCACTCAACCCACAGTAGACGGTCCTTCTAAGAAAGATTGGCGGGGTGGTCGCGGTGCGGCTCAAAATATCATACCCTCTTCCACAGGAGCTGCGAAAGCTGTAGCTTTAGTTTTACCAGAGTTGAAGGGTAAATTAACTGGTATGGCTTTGCGAGTCCCGACACCTGATGTCTCCGTAGTTGATTTGACCTTTAAGACAGATAAAGCTACCAGCTACAAAGAAATTTGCGCAGCAATGAAGGCAGCTTCTGAAGGAGCAATGGCGGGTATTTTAGGTTACACAGAAGATGAAGTAGTTTCCACCGACTTTCAAGGCGATCGCCGTTCTAGTATCTTTGATGCCGGTGCCGGTATGGAACTAAATTCCAACTTCTTTAAGGTTGTTGCCTGGTACGACAACGAATGGGGCTACTCTAATCGTGTAGTTGACTTGATGTTATCAATGGCACAAAAAGAAGGACTGTTATAACGTGGTCAATGGTCAATGGTCAAGGGTCAATGGTCAATGGTCAAGGGTCAAGGGTTAATGGTTAATGGTTAATGGTCAAGGGTTAATGGTTAATGGTCAAGGGTCAAGGGTCAAGGGTCAAGGGTTAATGGTCAAAATATCTTTGACTCTTGACTTTGGACTCTTGACTTTGGACTCTTGACTTTGGACTCTTGACTTTGGACTCTTGACTTTTGACTCTTGACTTTTGACTCTTGACTTTGGACTCTTGACTCTTGACTCTTGACTCTTGACTTT
>CASBQC010000262.1 GCA_949127805.1 Nostocales cyanobacterium PMM_0081 | reverse complement strand
TATTTATACCACAAAAGCGCTATTTAAGCAAGGAAATACTCTCCAATCTAAAGTTGCGCTGGCAAATAAATTACAAGTTCATCTTCAGTATGTCAATAAGTGGGTAGCTTTGGCGGATTTGGCTCGCATTCCTAGTGTCGGAACGCAATATTGTGGATTATTGCTTCATGCAGGTATAGGTTCGGTGGCACAGTTAACTGAAACTCCCACCCACAGATTGCATCGACAAATTTTGCGCTTGCAGGTAGCAACCATGCAACGACGAGATTTATGTCCGGCAATTGAGTTAGTGCAACAATGGAGTCAGCAAGCAAAAACAATTATGGGTTATAAATTATGAATTCAGAATCCAGACTATTGACCATTGACTATTAGACATCTCCATAAAAGACGTAAAGACGCTTGGGAATCGCCGTCTCTACAAGAGTTTCGGGCAACACATAATTAATTTTCACGCTCTCGTCTATTGACCATTGACTATTGACTCTTGACTCTTAACTTTTAACTCCTCACTCTTTTACCAACACACCATTGAGGAAGATATCCGCGAGTCCTTCTGCCATTTCTTTCATGTCTTCCGGGGAGGCGTCAGGTTGCATTAAAGTATTATTGGAAAATCCTGCGATCGCAAACATTCCTAAAAAAACTTTAGCAACTAGTTTAGCATTCGTTTGGCGATAGATACCTCTATCCATCGCGGTTTGAAAGAAAGCTTCGGCAACATCGCTCATTTTATCAATGACTTCTAATTGAATGCGATCGCGCAAATCTGGGTGAAACTGCGCTTCTAAAAAACAAACTCGCATCAAATCGACATTTTTGTGCATATTCCACATGCGCCGGCGCATCACTTGCGCGACAGCTTTATAACTGCCCATTTCACTCAATTCTGTCAGCAAATCTGTGAGAATCTCCACCCAACCGTTAGTCGCTACCTCAATCAAAATCGCCTTTTTATTAGGAAAATGACGAAACAAAGTACCTTCAGCTACACCAGCTGCCTGCGCTAAATCGCGGGTAGTGGTACCGTCAAATCCCTGTGAAGCAAATAACCGCAGTGCTGCGCTTAAAATACGGGTACGGGTTTGTGCTTCAGCTGGCGGGGAAGAATTAAAAACTCGCATAATAGTTACGGTAATGTTTCCGGAACAGGATTTGTAGCATTATTGTCTAACGTGAAGTATAAAAATCAAGGAAAGCTTAATACAAGATTAACGCTCTGTTTGATTAAGGGATTGGTAATTGGGCATTAGGGAATGGCACTAAGAAAAGCGGAAAATGAAACAAGAAACATTTACTATTCTGTCGAGAGTGTATACACAATTACAGCAGATAGCAGCACAATTGTATACAGCCGCTGAAGTGGCACTTCAAAACGATGATTTTGACGATGCCAGTTTGCTTCAAAGTAGAGCGGATAAAATTTATGAAGAAGCTGAAAATATAGACACGTTGATTTCTGAACTGGAGGGTGAATGAAAACTGTTGAACAATTAAAAACTCGAATTCAAGAACTAGGTAAACAAGCAGCACACTTTAGTCAGCAAGCAGTTGAAATTAGTATTACTAATCGAGAACAAAGTAAAACTCTAATGAGACAAGCCAAAGAAGCTAGTAAACGCTGTCAATTGTTGATACAAGAGTTAAAAAGACAAAGCACTTAGCATACATAGTAATTACAGCGTTTTTCAGGTAAATGAGGTACACAGGTAGGGGCACAACACTGTTGTGCCCTTACAATAATCTGTACCTCACGCCTGTTGCAATCTGCTGTAAGATCGCCGCTCTTTTGACTTTTGACTTCCAAAGCAGCGGTACTAGTCCCCAGTCCCTTTCATTTTTCCTTATGAAGCAGCTTAATTACTTCTCACCAATTGTAGATTTTAGATTTTTCTCAGGCTCAAGCTTAAAAATACCAATTCGTCGGCTAGTTGTCACCCTTATTTTGCCAATATTCTTTTGTTGGGGGTTGTTACCTGGAATTGCTTTGGCTAAAACGCAAACCCCACCACCACAAAGTTCGATTCAACCTTATTTAGATCGAGTAATTAAGGAATTAACGGAGTTTCGCCTTGATAATGGCATGAAGTTCATTGTCTTAGAACGCCATCAAGCGCCTGTAGTTTCTTTTCTGACTTACGCTGATGTCGGTGGTGTAGATGAGCCAAATGGAAAAACAGGTGTAGCGCACTTTCTAGAGCATTTGGCATTCAAAGGAACAACGTTTGTTGGTACAAAAGACTACAAAGCAGAAAAACCTTTGTTAGACCGTTTGGATCAGTTAGCTAGCCAAATTCAAGTAGCGAAAGCCGCTGGCAAACAAGATGAAGTTACTAAGTTATCGGCTGAATTTAAAAATGTGGAAGCACAAGCAGCCAAATTAGTCAAGCAAAACGAGTTGGGGCAAATTGTCCAACAGTCGGGAGGGGTTGGTTTAAATGCGAATACTTCCACAGAAGCCACGCGTTATTTTTACAGCTTTCCTTCTAACAAGTTGGAATTGTGGATGTCTCTGGAATCAGACAGATTTCTCGATCCTGTATTTCGCGAGTTTTATAAAGAAAAAGATGTAATTTTAGAGGAACGACGTTTGCGGGTGGAAAACTCCCCTATCGGACTGATGCTGGAGAAGTTTAACGATGCTGCTTATAAGGTGCATCCTTACAAGCGTCCGGTGATTGGTTATGACGAAGATATCCGCAACCTGACACGGTCCGATGTGCGGAAGTTTTTCGATACGTATTATGTACCGAGCAATTTAACGATCGCCATTGTTGGAGATGTCAAACCAAATCAGGTGAAACAACTAGCGCAAACTTACTTTGGACGCTTTAAGGCAAAACCGAAACCACAAACCCAAGTCGCGGTGGAACCTCCTCAAAAGCAAACACGGGAAGTTAGTTTAGAACTACGTTCGCAACCTTGGTATTTAGAAGGTTATCACCGTCCGGCAATTACTCATCCCGATAATGCAGTTTATGACATTATTGGCAGTTTGTTGAGTAGTGGGCGGACGTCGCGGTTGTATAAGTCTTTGGTAGAACAACAACGTTTGGCGCTAGGTGCTCAAGGTTTCAGCGGATATCCGGGAGATAAGTATCCTAATTTGATGTTGTTCTATGTTCTCACGGCTCCGGGTCGCAATGTTGATGAGGTGGCGATCGCTTTAAGGAAGGAAATTGATTCTTTGAAGACTCAACCTGTTTCACAGATGGAGTTGGAGAGAGTGAAGACGCAAGCTCGTGCGGGTTTGTTGCGATCGCTTAATTCTAATATGGGGATGGCGCAGGAATTGTTGGAATATGAGGTGAAAACTGGTTCTTGGCGCAATTTGTTTAAGCAGTTGGATCTAATTGCGGCTGTGACTCCTGCGGATATTCAACGGGTGGCAAGCGTAAGTTTTACACCGGAGAATCGCACGGTTGGTAAGTTGTTGTCGAAGAAGGGATAGTAACTAATAGCCTGCGTAGGTAGGCTCTGTTCGCACAACGCCCCAGGCAGATCGCGCCTGAGGGAGGGATGAGAGAAACGAACCGCAGAGGCGCAGAGAGCGCAGAGAAGGAGATTATGCGTAAGGTAAGGGGTAAGAGGATGAGGGTAATGGGGAAAAGGTTGTTGTATTCGTTGATGTTTTGTTTTACCCTGTTGCTTTTGGGAATGTTTAATTTTGCTGTGGCAGCACCGGGAGCGAAGCCATATACTGAGTTGCGGTTTGCACCTTTACCTGAGGTGAGGTTGCCGAAGTACGATCGCTTTGTGTTGCAAAATGGGATGGTTGTATATTTGATGGAGGATCGCGATCTGCCTTTGGTGAGTGGTAGTGCTTTGGTGCGTACTGGCGATCGCTTTGAGCCGGCTGATAAGGTCGGTTTGGCTGACTTTACTGGGGAGGTGATGCGAACTGGAGGAACTCGCAAGCATACTCCAGACCAATTAAATCAAATATTGGAACAACGGGCAGCTTCGGTGGAAACTAGTATTGGTGAGACTTCGGCTGGTGCTGGTTTTGAGTCGCTGACTGAAGATTTAGAAACGGTGTTTGGGCTGTTTGCTGAGGTGTTGCGAGAGCCGGTGTTTGCTGCTGATAAGCTGGAGTTGTCAAAGACGCAGGAAAGAGGTAGTATTGCTCGACGTAATGATGATCCTGATGATATTGCCGGTCGGGAATTTGGTAAGTTGATTTATGGTTTGGATAGTCCTTATGCGAGAACGACGGAGTATGCAACGATAGATAAGATTAAGCGTGAGGATTTGAGTCAGTTTTATCAGCAATATTTCTACCCGAATAATATGATTTTGGGGATTGTGGGAGATTTTGACTCTAAGAAGATGCGCGAACTTGTTCAAGCTAAGTTTGGTGATTGGAAGGCTAATCCAAATTTGCCTAAGCTTCAGTTACCTGCTGTGAAGCAAGGGAAAACAGGTGGTGTGTTTTTTGTCAATCAGCCACAACTGACGCAGAGTAGCATTCTCATTGGGCATTTGGGGGGACAGTTCAATAGTCCCGATTATCCGGCGTTGGGTGTGTTGAATGAAGTGTTAAATGGATTTGGGGGACGCTTGTTTAATGAAGTGCGATCGCGTCAAGGTTTAGCTTATTCTGTATACGGTTCTTGGAGTCCTCGCTATGATTATCCAGGTTTATTCATTGCCGGCGGACAAACGCGATCAAATGCTACGGTTCAGTTTGTCAAAGCTATGCAAACCGAAATCAAGCGCATCCAAACTGAAAAAGTCACTCCCAAAGAATTGGCTTTTGCTAAAGAGTCTACACTCAACTCGTTTGTTTTCAATTTTCAAGACCCCAAGCAAACTTTATCACGCTTAATGCGCTACGAATATTACGGCTATCCGGCTGATTTTCTGTTTCGCTATCAAAAAGCGGTAGCCGCAACTACAGCTTCGGATGTGCAACGAGTAGCGCAGAAATATCTCAAGCCAGAGAATACGGTAACTTTGGTAGTCGGGAATCAAAGTGCTATTAACCCACCACTGACGCAGTTAGGAACACAGGTGACAGCGATAGATGTGACTATTCCCGGTTCTCCACAACCACAAGCCCAGAATTAGATAAATAGCAATCTTAGAGCCGAGAACTCCTGTATATAGTGTGCAGGATTCTCGGCTAATGAAGTGCTTTTAAAATGGTACACATCTTGCACAAGTGCGATCGCTGGCTTATTGATAATCTTTATTCATAATCTTGACAATTAGCCCCTAAGCTATCAGGGGTTTTATCTTTAATCTGTAACGCTTGATCGAATGTTAAAAAATAC
>CASBQC010000261.1 GCA_949127805.1 Nostocales cyanobacterium PMM_0081 | reverse complement strand
TATATTCAAGTTTTTCCGTAATCTCTAAGACTGACGCTGAATCAATAAGTAGCATTTTTTTTGGTAATTATAATTATTAGTGGCTTAATTTGGTAATTATAGCAGATGGAGAGTCGAAAAATTTTACCCAAGCTACGCCAAAACACTCTTATTGGAGAGATTAGTCATGAAGCAGAGTATATGCTGGCAGCAAGTAATTATGAGGCGCAAAGTTATAAGTTTTGCAACTTGTAACTTTTTTAATGTTATCTATGAAAACTATAGATAACTCTAGTGGCAATTTCGTAATTAAAGCGCAAAAAATTAGCTTGTGTGAATTAATGCGCTTGATGCGGATGCTGCTAAAATCAATACTTTGCGTACAGTAACTCAACAGAATTTGAGGTAAAAATGAGACACGAAAAACTTTCACCTGGTCTGCTGTTAGCCTATGAAGATTACCAACGCTACGGAGCGCAAGCTTTAACTATACAGACGCGATCGCTTGGTATCTTGGCACCCAAAAGCCCCATAGCGCAAACCAAGACCATCGTTTTTATCTACTGCGACGAAGACGCTGACTTAAGACACCTTCTACAACAAGGTATCGAAGTCAACCAAAACACCGGAAGTGTCCGCACAGCTTATTTACCCCTCAGTAGTTTAGACGGGTTATCTGAAGAAATTGTTGTCCATCGCATCAAGCCTTCACGCAAAATGCACCTGCGGATGGATGTCGCGAAAAAAGACGTACATGTGTCAGAATTTCAAAACAAAACCGGACTGACAGGGGAAAAAGTTGTCATCGGCATTGTAGACACCGGTATCGATCCGAAGCATCCTGCCTTTAAAGGTCGAATTTTACGCATTTGGGATCAAACTCTACCAGGTCCCGGTGTCAAAGAAGGCGCTTACGGGGCAGAATTAAGCAAAGACCAACTGACAATTTCTCAGGATATAGAAGGACACGGCACCCACGTTGCTGGCATTGCCTCATCTGCTGACAGCACTTATAGTGGTGTCGCACCAAAAGCAGAATTAGTCATCGTCAAAAGCGACTTACAAGATGCTCACATTGCCGATGCAGTTCGTTACATTTTCCGCATTGCTGGTGAACTAAAACGCCCAGCGGTGGTAAACTTGAGCTTGGGTGGACACGCTGATGCCCATGATGGCAGCGATTCGTTATCAAAAATTATTGATACGGAAAGTGGTCCTGGAAAAATTGTCTGCTGTGCCGCAGGTAATGAGGGTAACGACAACATTCATGCTCAAGCGAAAGTCTCTCGCGATCGCATGTCTACTATCCGCTTTAATGTTCCTCAAAACCAAGTAGGCATTGCCTGGTTAAACGGTTGGTATTCTGGCAAAGGTCAGTTAGAAATATCTGTGCGGACTCCCAACGGTTTTGTTACCCCTTTCCAAAAAATCATTACCAAAGGCAATCCCACTCAAGATTACCAATTGCCAGATGCACAGGTGGAAATAGCCACACCAGGACCCGATCCGATGAATGGCGACCATAATTTCTTTGTGCAAATTCGCGGTAATGGTACAATGCCAGTTATGGGAGGCATTTGGCAACTGCGGATACGCAACACAGGTTCCACTGAAACACGTTTGGATGTGTGGACTTTAGATGACCACTCGGCGGTATTTTTCACGGGGAAAAGCGTCCAAGATGCTCTGAAAATTGGTTCCCCAGGAGCTGCTAAAAGTGCAGTTACGGTGGCTTCTTACACTACTAAAGTGAAATATACAGATATTGATGCCAAACCTCAAGAAGTAGGCTTGGAATTGCATAATATTTCTGATTTTAGCAGTGAAGGTCCGCTGCGGAATGATGCCCAGAAGCCGGATGTGGCAGCACCAGGAGCGATGATTGTTTCCACGCTTTCATCTACGGCTCAAGGTTTTGGGCGATCGGCGATGATTAATTCTAAGTTTGTGGTTTCCGCTGGCACTAGTATGGCAACACCTTTCGTTACTGGGTTGGTGGCACTGTTATTGCAAAGTAACCCCAAACTTGACCCCGCTGGTGTTAAAGAATTGTTACGTAAAAATAGTTCTATCCCTAAAAAAGCAGCCGGAACCTTTGATAGTAAATGGGGTTTTGGATTGATTGATGCCAAAAATCTTTAATCAGGGGTAGAAGCACAGCAAAGGATTTCAGTATAAAGATAGGCGATCGCAATCGATAAATTTGATAGCTTGGTTATAGGGTAGGAAAAAATCCTGCCCTTTTTACCTTTTTATTTGGGAGTCGTCGCAATATGGATTATCAGAAATTAGATGCCCCCCTGTCTATGGCACTTAAAGACGTTCAAAACACAGATGAACCTAGCTTGCAGGTTTTCATTCATACCAAGCCAGTTTCAAATGCCGAAAGTGCTGCGTTAAAAAATTTAGGTGTCAGTGGAGTTACTAGTGGTGAGGATGCATTCACGGCAACACTGTCTTTAAATGCTATTTCCCAATTGTCTGAGCAACCCTGGGTGCAATATGTGAAACTGTCCCAAACATTGCATTTGGCTAATCCGCGCTACGGGATGAAACGTGTACGCGTTTTCTAATCAAGAGCGCAAATTGATACAGGCGATCGCATCCTTAATACAAACATACCGCAAACTTAACTCACAACAATATACGATCCCCCCTTACCAGCAGTCTCACACAGTCCTAAACTGTATGTGAGAGTTGAAAGGCTGTTGGGAGAAATTTTGTGAAAAAAGTATTAGCAATCATTCTTGGCGGTGGTGCGGGTACTCGTCTTTATCCGCTTACCAAATTACGGGCTAAACCAGCGGTACCTGTAGCAGGAAAGTACCGATTAATAGATATTCCTGTCAGTAACTGCATAAATTCAGAAATTTTTAAAATTTATGTTCTGACTCAATTTAACTCAGCTTCTTTAAATCGTCACATTGGGCGTACTTACAACTTTTCTGGTTTTAATGAAGGGTTTGTAGAAGTGTTAGCCGCACAGCAAACCCCAGAAAATCCTAATTGGTTCCAAGGGACTGCGGATGCTGTGCGTCAGTATATTTGGCTGTTGCAAGAATGGGATGCAGAGGAATTTCTTATTTTATCAGGCGATCACCTTTACCGGATGGATTATCGCTTGTTTGTGCAGCGTCATCGAGAAACCGGGGCTGATATTACTCTTTCAGTTATCCCGATGGACGATCGCCGCGCTTCGGATTTTGGCTTGATGAAAATCGATCAGTCTGGTAGAGTAATCGATTTTAGCGAAAAACCCAAAGGTGATGATTTGTATCAGATGCGGGTTGATACAAGTCTACTCGGTTTAACACCAGAACAGGCTCAACGGCAGCCCTACATCGCTTCGATGGGGATTTATGTCTTTAAAAAAGATGTTTTGATCAAGTTGTTGAAAGAATCTTTAGAAAAAACTGATTTTGGTAAAGAAATTATTCCAGATGCAGCTAAAGATCACAATGTTCAAGCTTATTTATTTGATGGCTACTGGGAAGACATTGGAACAATTGAATCATTTTATGATGCTAATTTGGCGCTGACTCAGCAGCCTTTGCCTCCTTTTAGCTTCTACGATGAAAAGTCTCCAATTTATACCCGCGCTCGTTATTTACCTCCAAGCAAATTATTAGATTGCAAAATTTCCCAATCGATGATAGGGGAAGGTTGCATACTGAAAAGTTGCCGAATCGATCATTCAGTTTTGGGAGTGCGATCGCGTATTGAATCTGGTTCTGTAATTGAAGATACTTTAATTATGGGAGCCGATTACTATCAAGCATTCGCCGAAAGACACTCAAATTGTGAAAATGGTGAAGTTCCCTTGGGTATCGGTGCTAACACCATAATTCGCCGCGCCATCATTGACAAAAACGCCAGCATAGGGTGTGATGTGCAAATCATCAATAAAGATAACGTGCAAGAAGCCGAACGCGAAAGTCAAGGCTTCTATATCCGCAGCGGTATCGTCGTTGTGCTGAAAAATGCCGTGATTCCTGATGGAACGATAATTTAAAAGTAGAGACGTTCCATTGGAACGTCTCTACGTCGGAACGTCTCTACGGGAGGTGCAAAGTAGCGATACCCTTGTTTAGACATCTCCACAATTAATTATGCGTTGCCCGAAAACCTTGATGAGACGTAGCACTTGGTAGTCTCTACGTCTTTTCTACCAGATTTTGGGTATTGCGACTTCACCAATGAAAAAGGTGTGGAAATTGCCCCCATACAGCCAAGAACAACCCTACTTGATTTTTGGTAATGTTTGTTAATTTAAAATCATGGTTTGTTTGCTTGGCATTATACCTGCCAAACAACTTATCTCACATCTTAGATAAAAACATAACGTGAATTTCTATAGGAGGGTGATAGATGGCTACAACCGACTTTAAAGACTATTATGCAATTTTGGGAGTTAATAAAACTGCCACTCCAGAAGAAATTAAACAAGCTTTTCGTAAACTAGCGCGTAAGTATCACCCTGATGTCAATCCAGACAACAAACAGGCAGAAGCAACCTTCAAAGAAGTTAACGAAGCTTACGAAGTTTTGTCAGACGCAGACAAACGCAAAAAGTATGACCAATTCGGTCAATACTGGAATAAGGTTGGTCAAGGCTTTCCTTCTTCTGGTGGTGCTAGTGTCGATATGGGTGGTTTTGACTTCGGTCAATACGGCAGTTTTGACGATTTTATCAATGAGTTGCTAGGACGCTTTGGTGGCACTACAGGCAACCGTAATACACAACAAAGTTATTCCTACAGCACTTCTACAAATGGACAAACTGGTTTTGGCGATTTTGGCTTTCAAGATACAAATGCCGGTGCTACGGCACAAGATAGCGAAGCTGCGATCGCTTTAACTTTTGGTGAAGCTTTTCACGGTGTTCAAAAACGCTTCAGTTTAGGTAACGAAACAATTGATGTCCGCATTCCCGCAGGTGCTAAATCTGGTACTCGTCTGCGTTTGCGCGGCAAAGGTCAAGTTAATCCTTACAATCAACAACGAGGGGATTTATACTTGCGCGTAGAACTTCAGCCGCACTCGTTCTATCAATTTGAAGGGGATAACTTGGTGTGCGAAGTGCCAATTACCCCAGATGAAGCCACCTTGGGAGCCTCAATTGATGTCCCGACACCCGATGGGATGGTTAACGTCAAGCTGCCCGCTGGAGTGCGTTCTGGTCAATCTTTGCGGTTGCGGGGCAAAGGTTGGCATTTACCCAAGGGTGGACGCTCTGATCAGTTGGTGAAAGTAGCGATCGCTCCCCCAAAAGACCTCAGCCAACAAGAGCGCGAATATTATGAAAAACTCCGCGCTATCCGTACTTACAATCCCCGCAGTCATTTGCAGCAAGTTAAGTTGTAATACAGAACGCTTTGCCTAACCATTTATATGCCTCGTTTCCACGCAGAGCGTGGGAATGCAGGTATAGAGGCTCTGCCTCGATTTTCTATTCATTCACGAGGCAGAGCAAGAGCAATGTTCATTAGACAACCGATGTGGAAATTAATTATGCGTTACCCAGAAACCTTGATTAGACGTAGCAATGCTACGTCTCTACATCTTTTCCACCACGTTTGTCTATTTCCACGCTTTGGGTGGGAACGAGGAATGCTAGGCTATGTTTTATCGCGCCATTCGAGCCTGGAAGACAGACCTGAAGGCTTGAATCATTTCTGGGGTTGCTTCGGTAGTTTCCCACGTCGGACGCTTTATCAAGCGATCGCACCAAGCACTCAATTTGGGACAATCACTCAAAGACACCCCAAGCCCTGCCAATAAGGGTACTATAGTGCCAGCCACAGGTTCGGCAAGAGTTAGATTTTCACTGCCAAAGTAAGGGCGATCGTCAAGTAGATTTTCAAATAGAGTTAGTACAGTTGATATTTTCTGCTTTGCCTGCTCAATTTTTTCTGGTTCTCCAGGGAAGCCTAACATCACTGGAAACAGTGGATTTGCTGCGGGCAACAATTCATTAACTGTTACCAGCTCGACCATTCGTACAATTGCTAAATCTTTTGCATCTTTAGGCAACATTGCAGGCGTGGGATATTTTGCCTCTAAATAGTCTAAAATTGCCAAGGATTCTATTAAATTAAAGTCGTCATCCACCAATACTGGAATGTGGTGAAAGGGGTTAAGTGCCAAAAACTCCGGTTTCAACTGTTCACCATCCAGTTTCACTTCTACCAGTTCAAATTCTAGTTTTTTCTCCAGCAAGGTAATCCAAACACGGCGGGAATTTGGAGAAATTGGTGCGTGATATAGCTTGATCATAAGAAAACCTCACCGTTTTATGAGGAGACTATCGGCAAGCTTAATTATAAGGTGTAGAGCTACCGAAAAAAATCTAACGTAGTAAGCACTTCAGTGCTTGAAAGTTTTATAGAAGAATCGCTCTTCGCGATTACTACGATTAATTAAACTGCTCTAATAATGTTTCAATGCTGGCGTTATGATCCAGAAATGAAAATAAATGTCTATAACCCAATCTGCCGTCTTTATCTAACACAAATTGTGCTGGTAAAGGTGCGCCTAATGCTTGCCCTGTTTGATATGTACGAAATACGCGACAAGTGGGATCGCTTAATAAGGGCATTTTTAATTTTAAATCTCTCACAACTATTTGACTTTGCCGTTCGTCGGTACTGCTAATCATCAAAACTTCTATACCACGATTTTTAAATTGGTCGTAGTTCTCATTTAATGCTTTGATGTGAGGAAAGCAAAAGGGGCAATATTGCTTTTCGGTGAAGATGCGTGTAAAGGCAACTAATACTGGTTGATTACCTTTGTAATTTGATAACCTTACTAATGTCCCGTTGGTAATATCTGGTAGTTGAAAATCTGGTGTTGCTACTCCCAAAAAAAGTTTATTGGTTGCTGGAATTGGCAGAAAGTTGCGGAAGAAGCGCTCATTTAATAAGCCACTAAAATCATTTGAAGTTAGCATGATGTTACCCCCTGTAAGTAAATAATCAAAAAGAGAATTTGATATTTTTACAATTTTTAAATGTTAGTTTGAAACTGAATAAAAATGCTTATTCATGTAGAGATGCAATAAACCAGAGCGTCTCTACCAACTACAGCAGATTGCAACAGGCGTGAGGTACAGATTATTGTAAGGGCACAACAGTGTTATGCCCCTACCTGTCTACCCCCTAAGGAAAGAAAAACGCTGTAATAACCATTCTTTTACAATAAAACCACAGATAGACACCGAACTTAACACCAATTAATTTATCTTGTGTGTTTATAAGAGTGTTTATCGAAGCTCCTTGAGTCTGAAACCCCGTCCTTCTAGGACGGCTTTATATTTAAATACTGGTTTTTAAATGGATATAATCCCAGGAACCAGCAAACCCGTATTTTGTCCCCTCGCCCACCTAATCCAAAATGTCTTGGCTTTACGAGCCATTCCGTTGCGGGGGTTCCCCCCGTTGTAGGATATGGCGTCCCAACGACTTAACAAACAGTCTTGCAATGTATCCGAACTGGGGAAGCATTCGGAGGTGCGTATCAGGACTAGGCTCAGTGGGCTATTCAACACTTACGTTGCTAAATCTGTTTTTAGCAATCCTCGTCCCTTTCGTTATCGAGGTAGTTGAACTGTGGCTATTATGTATTGTGTCCTAACTAAAGACGCTGCGGATGCGATTAGACTGCCGAGAAGTACACTTTGGACTTCACTGGGTCGGGAACCATTGTCTGGTCTCCGGGTTGCCAACCAACGGGGCAAACTTCGTCGGGGTGGGACTGGACGTGTCTAATTGCTTGTAACGTCCGCAGAGTTTCATCGACGCTGCGACCAAAAGCTAGGTTGTTGATGGTAGCGTGCTGAATGACACCATCTTTATCGATGATGAACAGACCGCGTAAGGCAATACCTGCTGCTGGATCAAGAACGTTGTAAGCGGCGCTAACTTCTTTCTTAATGTCAGATACTAGGGGATAATTGAGATCGCCAACTCCACCAGACTTGCGATCGCTCTGAATCCAAGCTAGATGGGAAAACTCGCTATCAACGGATACACCAAGAATTTCGGTGTCCAATTTCTTGAATTCTTCGTAGCGATCGCTAAATGCTGTGATTTCTGTCGGGCAAACAAAGGTAAAGTCTAGGGGGTAGAAAAACAGGACAACATACTTGCCCCGATATTGGGACAGTTCAATTGTTTGAAATTCCTGGTCTACCACAGCGGTTGCTGTAAAGTCGGGAGCTTGTTGACCTACCCGAAGGCATCCTTCTGCTGAATAAGTGAGGGGCATTAACTTAATTCTCCTGGAACTTATATTTGTCTCTCAGCTTAGTAATTTGGAGAGCGTTAAAACTCACCCTTCCAAGCCGTCACAGTTTTAATTACGATCTGTTACGACTATATCATAGTCATAACGATTTTGAGTAACCAATGAACGATTTAGATACAAGAGAATGGTTGCTGACTAATGGCATGGGAAGTTTTGCCAGTGGTACAGTTTCTGATGTCCGCACGCGGACTTATCATGGCTGGCTGATTGCCGCTACCAGTCCACCTTCCGGACGCACCCTGTTGTTTTCGCACCTAGAAGCCAGTCTGGAACTACCAGGACGAGTGGTGGCACTAGGGACAAATTTTTGGGGTACTGGTCAAGTTGAGCCAACAGGATATAAACTGCAACGCTCTTTTGAGATTAACCCAGTTCCAAAATGGATTTGGGGTGAGGATGACTGGCAATTAAGCAGACAATTGCTCATGCCTTATGGGATGGTTCCGGAGGAGGGGGAGAGAGGGGGAG
>CASBQC010000260.1 GCA_949127805.1 Nostocales cyanobacterium PMM_0081 | reverse complement strand
GTTGGAAAAATTCCGGCAAAATCGACTTGCTGAGACGCAATTATTGTTAGGTTTGCGGTTGATTGAAACAGGTGAAACGCAAAAAGGAAGAGAGTTAGTTTTAGCTGGAAAGTCTTTTTCTATTACTAAGGCTTGGACTGGATTAGGGTTGTCTATGTTGCCGGTTGGGTTGCGGAGTAAGGCTTTTGAGTTGTTGCGGAGTGTGCGGGGATGATGCGATCGCACACTCGTCGTAGCAGCATGAATTAGGGTGCGTTACACTACCAATGGCGCACTTTATTACTTACTTTGCGGAATACTTGGAGTATGTTGATAAGTTGAGTTTGATTTAAGTTGACTAATAACGAATAGTGTAGCAAGAGTTAAAGCAATAGAAACGAATGCGATCGCTAAAGGATTAGTTTTTCGAGAACTGACTTTCCCTTGCTTGTAAGCAGTATTGGCTATACTCAGTTCATGTTTAGACTGTTCCAAAATTGATTGGAGAGCATTTATCTCCTCATCTTTTAGTTCTGTAAATCGGTCTTGTCTAAAAGCATTCTCTAGAATTTTTACCTTTTCCTCTGAAGTTGCTTGAGCAAGTTCTCTTTTGATAACCTCATAAGGATTATTTTGCCTTATGGGTTGTGATGGTTGAACCTTAGGAGTTTGCGGTTGAGATTGGCTATCTTGTTGAATCTCTTTTTTGGTAAAGCTATATAAATTCTCTTGCCTTGCTGGTTGTGATGCTTGAATCTTAGGAGTTTGCGGTTGAGTTGGAAGATTCTGAGTATTACTTCTTTGATTTGTCTTAAACGACCATCTATAGTCACTATCTTGAACAACCAGATGCTTCAATGAAGAGTATAAGTAATGATTTACTTCTCGTCTTTCAACTCCAAGCATATCAGCTATTTTCACTGCTCTTACAGGAGTGCCACGCTTCAAAATTTCAACAATTTTTGATTCCAGTTCATCCATATTAGCCCCCAAATCTAACTTACTAGAATGATGCTGAAAGAGATATTCCTTTAGTTCAATTTGCTTTCCGGATATTTTTCACGAATAATGAAGATTACAGATATTTTAAATGAATAGAGCGATGTCTTAACGAAGTGTAACGCACCTTATATATTTAAGATCCGCTGATACCCTCAGAAAAACTGTCGATAATCTTCAGCATTGTTTTATCACCTAAGCCTTTGATACGATCAACGACATTGCTAAAGGATGAGTATTTGCCATTTGCTTCTCGTTCATTAAATATCTTTTCGATTATTTGAGATTTGACATTAACCCGGATCAACTTAGAAGTCAGTTTAGTTAGATTCCAATTATTAAGTGCTTCTAAAGGTTCAATTGGTTTTGGAAGTCTATTTTCTAGTTCGTTCAGTCTGTTATAAATATTTTTAATTTCACCTTTCAATCCTTCTTCTAATTCATTAGTGCGTTTTTCAGAACGTGATTCTTGATTTGTCATGCGAGATTCTATGTTCATTAAACGGGATTCAGTTACATCTGAACCAGCAGATACATTGTTGGCAATAAAAGATTTAGATTTTCTAAATAATTCAACTTGCTTTGTTAAAGTCTCCTCATTCTCAGGCTCAATAATAAATACTCCAATCATCTCCCCTTTACGAAGATCTATTTCTCTAGCTCTAGCAGCAGCATAGTACTCAAAGTCTCCATTTACTACTTCAAAAGATTGCAAACTTGTTCTGCGGACTACAATAGGGTTAACAACCCCTTCAGATTCTAAAATTAACTGAGCAGCTTGTTCTAGCTCATCATCTGCAAAAGTTGAACGAGGCTTGCTGGAAGTAATTTTTTTGACAGCAACTAGTGATGTAAATAATTTCATTAAGCTAACCCTATTTTTTGTAAAACTTCTGTTGCTAGTAACTCAAATTCTTGTGCGGCAATTGAATCTGGCTTAAAATCAAGTATAGACATGGGATCAGCTATCTCCATATCTCCTATAATCAGAGATTTTTCGGCACATTTCGCTAGATCATCTCTATCATAAATTACTGTATCCATGACTTCAAGATTATACCGTTTTGGAATTGCTTCTAGTCTTTTAGGTAAAGTATGTTTCACAAATTGATTATTAGTAGATATTTTACAAGCAAGGACACCTAAAATTTCCAGAGGAGGTTTTCTTATTTGTTTTCTAAATGTATTAATACCTTTGATAAACTCTTTAACGTTTGTTAATCCTAGGTTTGCAAAAGGTTTTAGATCCGATGGAATGATAAGATAGTCCGACGTAATCAAAGCAATTCTTGCATACAGATTAAGAGATGGTGGAGTATCTATAAGTACAACATCATATTTATCTTTTACATATTCTAACTTACCAATAAGTATCAGTCTACTACCATCAAGACTATTCAACTCCATTTCATTTGTCATCAAATTGATATGTCCAGGAACAACATCAATCTCAGGATTACAAAATTTAGATTTTCTGGCTACTTCTGAAATAGGGTAAAGTTCTTCAGATTGCAATACTTGAAGAAGATTAGAGTCCTTGATATCATCAAATTCTTCATCATCAAATTTGACTAGCCCTGTGGCAAAGGTAGTGTTAGCTTGACTATCAAAATCAATTACTAAAACTCTTTTACCCTTTTTTCTGATAGCAGCGGCTAGATTAACTACAGTAGTTGTCTTACCTACGCCGCCTTTATTATGGTAAACCGCAATTATTTTCATTGAATGTTGCCTCTTAGTTTCCAAATTTAAATTATTTTCAGTTATTTGAACTTCTGGTTTATGTACTAACTGTCCTTCTTTCAGACTTTCTCTAGCAATTAAACTTTTAATTTCATCTATCTTTGTTTCAACATCTTTGCCAGAACATTGAAATAATAACTGAATATCAGTCTGTATTTTTTGATAAATTCTGAGTTCTTTGCCATTAGTTAGCAGTCCATATCTGACATTCAAGCTTGTTAAGTAATGCCTTAGTCGAGGGACGTGACTATTTAAGTTTTGCTTTGGGTGCTTTGCCTCCATAACCACACTCAGGGGTGAGTTGGCATCTAAAACAAAGGGGACGACTTGTGCGGCAAATGCTAAAAAGTCTAAACGGATACTACCAACAGCAACCTCTTGATGCCAAGTGTCAGCAGTATACCCTAGCTCTGGTAGCAAATATTGAACGATGAGCTTGCTTTCAACTTCGCTTTCGTTGCGGCAAAGCTCAGGATTAAAAGCCAATCTGTTTTTACCTCAATTAATTGTAAGTAATTTGATACCTTTTTGATTATGGCTTAGGGTCTTTCATTTTGTGTAATAAAAATAACTTATATTTTGGATGGTATAAATGCTTAGGAAATTAAAGGGTGCGATCGCATGATTAATTCCCCAAGCCTGCTATAATCTGACGGAAATATCGCTTTATATACTCTTTTGCGTATCGCCAAATCTTAAATTATGCAAAAAATTTCAATTGATAACTAGACGTGTACGCTACCTAAATAAAATACCTTATCAGAGGACTTAATTAATGGGATATGTAATCGCAACCGCAAATATGAAAGGTGGTGTGGGCAAAACCACCCTCACAGTTAATTTGGCTACTTGTTTAGCGAAAAATCACAATAAACGGGTACTTGTCCTGGATTTAGATAGTCAAATTAGCGCTACACTCAGTCTGATGTCACCACTGGAGTTTGCCAAACGTCGCAAACTATCACGGACATTTAGATATCTGATAGACCAAATTATCAATCCACAACCAAACCCAAAACTAGGGATTTACGATATTATTCAATCCGACGTTTGTAAACTTCCCAATCTCGATATCTTACCCGGAGATATTGACTTGTATGATGAATTTGTCATTTCCGAAATGCTACATCAACAAGCAATTACTTTAGGAGAACAAGACTTTGAAACTATTTGGAATCGCTTTGAAAGAGTCTTGGTGGGGAAAATTTTAGAACCAGTGCGGCAAGAATATGATTTTATCCTTTTAGATTGCGCTCCTGGTTATAATCTATTGACTCGTAGCGCTTTAGCTTGCAGTGATTTCTATATACTTCCAGCGAAACCAGAACCTTTATCTATAGTCGGTATTCAACTACTAGAAAGACGCATTGCTAAATTAAAAGATAGTCACGAACATGAGGCAAAAATTAATATAAAAATGCTGGGAATTGTATTCAGTATGTTAAGCAGCAACATTCTGAATGGAAGATATTACAAACAAGTAATGCACCGCGTTGTCGAAGATTTTGGTGCTGAAAGAATTTGTAAGACACAAATACCAGTTGATGTAAATGTTGCTAAGGCTGTTGATAGTTTTATGCCTGTTGTTTTAACTAGTCCTAATTCAGCTGGTTCCAAAGCCTTTATTCAGTTAACTCAAGAGTTGTTGCAAAGTCTTTAAATTAGGAGTTAGAAGCAGTTTTAAAGGTCTAAATTATAGCGGTTCTCAGTTCGATGCAATACAGAACCTCACCCCGTCCGTTCCGGACACCCCTCTCCTTACTAAGGAGAGGGGAAGGGGGTGAGGTTTTATGTACCTCACTCAACCGAAAACCGCTATATTACTTGCCTATGCGACTAGAAGTCGCGGCTACACAGACAAAACCCGCCTGCGCGGGTTAGAAAACTTGATTTTCTGTTAGTCCACGCAGGTGGACTTAGCCTGTGTAGTAGCGAATTCTATTCGCCTGTAGACTCAAATAATTTCATATTAGCCCGCGTAGGCGGGCTTTGTTCTTGTAGCCGCGACTTTAGTCGTCGGGTATTAAAACTTCCCAGCTAAAGCTGCAACACACCGATCGCAGATTAAAGGATGCTCTGTTGATTCTCCTACATGAGTGGAGTAGTTCCAGCAGCGATCGCACTTTTCACCCTCTGCATCCACTACCCCGATTCCCCATGCATCAGATTGCAAGTTGTATTTTAACCCTTGCAATGCTTCGGGAGTATCCAACATTTCCACCTGGGAGGTAATGAACAGATAGCGCAATTCATCTACACCGTTACCAACATCTGGATTCAGTGCTTTTACTGAAGTACGCAATTGCTCTGAAGCCACATAAAGCAAGATTTTTGCTTCCAAAGGAGCGCCAATCATCTTTTCTCCCCTGGCAGTATCTAGCACCTTATTTACATCCGTGCGAATTTGCCGAATTTGTTGCCACAATTGAGCCAATTCTGGATTATGCCACTTTTCGTCTACTTGCACCCAACCAGCTTCAAACACCGATTTGTAAGGGGTTTTATAAGGCAGATATTGCCAGATGTCTTCTGCCATGTGAGATAATACGGGTGCGATCGCTCGTGCTAAATTTTCCAAAGCTACCTGCAACACCGTTTGACAACTGCGACGGCGGAAAGCATCACTTGCGCTGATGTACAATCTATCTTTGGCAGCATCCAAATAAAAGTTGGATAAATCCACCACGCAGAAATTCTGCACGGTTTGGAAAAAGCGGAAGAATTGGAAACTGTCAAACGCTTCCGTCACTTCAGCAAACACTTCCGTCATCCGATGCAGCATGTAACGGTCGAGTTCTGGCAATTCTTCAAAAGGTATTGCATCTTTCTCCGGGTCAAAGTCGTGCAAATTCCCCAACAAAAACCGTGCCGTATTGCGAATCTTTTGCCGCACATCACCAAGTTGCTTGACGATATTTTTCCCAATCCGCTGGTCAGAGGTATAGTCTACCGACGACACCCACAAACGCAAAACGTCAGCACCATAGGGTGGTTCTTCTTTTTGATTTTTCCCACCTTCAATAATGACTGCTGGATCAAGCACATTGCCCAGAGATTTACTCTGCTTGCGTCCTTGTTCGTCCAACGTAAAACCGTGAGTCAACACAGTTTTGTAAGGTGCAATGCCATTAACCGCTACACTCGTAAGCAAACTCGACTGAAACCAACCGCGATGTTGATCTGAACCTTCCAGATAGATATCAGCGGGGTAGCGCAATTCCGGACGCTGCTTCAATACAGCTGCCCAAGATGAGCCAGAATCAAACCATACATCCATTGTATCAGTACCTTTACGGTAAGATTTCCCGTTATTGCGATACTCTTCTGGCAATAATTCCTCTACCGACAGTTCCCACCAAGCATCAGAACCTTTTTCAGCAACGATCGCTTGAACATAAGCGATGGTTTCCGCATTTAGCAAAGGTTCATTAGTTGCTTCATCGTAAAAAACCGGAATTGGTACACCCCAACTGCGCTGACGGGAGATACACCAATCAGAACGTTCCGCAACCATTGGTGTGATGCGATTTTCACCTTGTGGGGGAATCCATTTTACCGAAGCGATCGCTCTCAAAGCTTCTTCTCGAAATCCATCCACTGAAGCAAACCATTGTTCAGTAGCGCGGAAAATCGTCGGCTTTTTCGTCCTCCAATCGTAAGGATATTTATGCTGGTACGCTTCCTCTTTCAACAAAGAACCCGCTTCCATCAACGCATCAATTACCGCTTGATTTCCATCACCCAGCACATTCAACCCAGCAAACTGTCCCGCTTCCGAGGTAAAATTGCCATAATCATCAACCGGTGCGAGGATAGGCAAACCATAACGCTGACCCACGATGTAGTCTTCTTGACCGTGACCGGGTGCGGTATGTACCAAGCCAGTACCCGACTCAGTAGTTACATAATCACCACCAATCACAATCGGACTTAGGCGATCGTATAGCGGGTGACGGTAAGTAGAATGTTCTAAATCTTTCCCTTTAACTGTGGCTTTTACGGTCAACTCACTTCCTAAAGTTGCCGATAAACGTTCTACTAAATCCTCAGCCACAATAAGATATCTTTGCGTCTGTGCGACTTCCACCACGGCATAATTGAGTTCAGGATTTAACGCTACCGCCAAATTACCCGGAATTGTCCAAGGTGTCGTCGTCCAGATAGCCACACCCAATTGAGGCAAAAACTTACCCAGCGCAGCTTTCACCGCTTCCGAGAGACTCACCATCTCAAAAGCAGCGTAGATACTCCGGGAAGTGTGACCTTCGGGATATTCCAACTCAGCTTCAGCCAAAGCGGTTTGAGAACTGGGACTCCAATGCACCGGCTTCAAACCGCGATAGATGTAGCCTTTTAAAAACATCTCCCCGAAAACACCGATTTGTGCGGCTTCATATTCCGGTTTCAAAGTCAGATAAGGATGATCCCAATCACCCCAAATACCGTAACGTTTAAAATTGTGACGCTGGTCATCTACCGCAGCTAGGGCAAATTCTTTTGCTTTTTGTCGCAGTTGTAAAGGTGTCAAATTTTGCCGTTCTGCCGATTTCATATTCTGCAAAACTTTCAATTCAATGGGCAATCCGTGACAGTCCCAACCTGGAACGTAGCGAACTTTACGTCCGCGCAGCAACTGGTAACGGTTAATAATGTCTTTGAGAATTTTATTTAAAGCATGACCAATATGCAGCGAACCATTAGCGTAGGGTGGTCCATCATGCAGTATAAATAATTCGCCTGGGTTTTCTTGAGACAGGCGATCGTAAATTTTCTTTTCTGACCAAAATTTTTGGATTTCCGGTTCACGCTTAACAGCGTTTGCCCGCATATCAAAGTTAGTTTTGGGCAGGTTTACAGTATTTTTGTAGCTTCCAGTTTCTGTCACGGTGCTGATTTTCAAAGAATAGAGGAGTTTGATTCTCACTATTATCCATGAGAATTTCTAATGTCCCACTTTTTTCCAGTGTAGTATATAATCACTCATTTTGTAGTGAGCGCTTTAGCGCTAAAGCGCTTACTACGAATTATCTAATTCCTTGGTAGTTGCGTATCTGTCGGTTCTTCTGCTGGGGGAGCAAGTACGGCATTGGGAGCAATTTCCTCTACCGGAATTTTTGCTAATTCAGCAACAGCACCTTCTTCAGCAGCCGCAGCTTCTTTCGCTGCTTCTACTAATTCCGGTGATGGGGGATGAGGGGGAATTGCCTCTGGTACAGGCTCGATTTTTGACTCTGTGTCGGTAGGAAGAATCGGTTGTTCTGGTGCGATGTCGGTAGTCGCAGGAACTACTGGTTCTTCAGGTATGGGGGTTCGTTTGTCAACCACCTCAACAGGAGTTTTGTTTGTAGGTTGTGTATTTTTATTTAAAGTTTGTTGTGCCTTATTTTTAACTCCAGAGAAAACGCCGCCAAAGCCTTTTTGTATTTGGGAAAGGCGCTCTGGAAGTGAGATATTAGAAACTTGATTCTGAATAGTATTTGTCACTGCTTCAGTACTGGGGATCGGGGTTTGTTGGGTCTTTGGTGTCACTTGCCGACGTAATGATAGAGTTTGCGTTACCGACCAACCCAAAAGCGCCACACTAGCCACATGACCAAGTAAAAGACCCCCAGTAATGCGTAGGGCAAAGACCCATAATACTAATGCGTAGAAAAATCCTACGCCACTCCAAATAAAATCATTCTTGCGATGGATTTCAGGGAAAAAGAAAGCCGCTAAGTAAATAGCTAAACTACCAAGACCGACCGCCAAAGCTAGGACATATGCCAGCATTTTGTGGTTACTCCTTACTGTGTCATTTGACGAAGAATTCAGAAGTCAGGAGCCAGAAGCCAGAATACTTTCTATGAGACTAGCGTATGACTCGTTAATGAAGACGAACTTACTTTGAGGTAGGGGAAAAGAAATTTAAAACCTCTTTAACACTGTATCTGTTTATGGATCAGATTCTCTTAACTCCTGTACAGACGCGATTAATCGCGTCTCTCCTGACTCCTCATCTCCATTTTGCAAATTTTGTGAGAAAATTGTTGATTAGGATACAAATTAAAATTAATTATCTATGTAAGGTGTGAATTTTTGCAGTCCTAAAGAACTCTTAATCTCTTCTTTAGGAGAGAAGGGAAAGTCTCGTACTACCCTTAAAGATGAAAGGATCTGCAAGAGTTAGCCAAAAGAATTTATGACCCTACAAAGCTTTGGTGTGATTGGTTTAGCCGTAATGGGTGAGAACATCGCTCTCAATGTTGAGCGTAATGGCTTCCCAATTGCAGTTTACAACCGATCGCGCGAGAAAACCGATGCCTTCATGGCACAGCGTGCCCCAGGAAGGAACGTAAAAGCAGCCTTTACCCTGGAAGAGTTTGTTGCCTCTCTAGAACGTCCCCGCAAAATTTTAGTGATGGTGCAAGCTGGTAAGCCAGTGGATGCAGTAATTGCCCAGCTAAAACCTCTCCTAGATGAAGGTGACATTATTATTGACGGTGGTAACTCTTGGTTTGAAGATACTGAAAGACGCACCAAAGAATTAGAACCAGCCGGATTTCGCTTTATTGGCATGGGTGTCAGTGGTGGTGAAGAAGGAGCGCTAAATGGTCCTTCACTCATGCCGGGAGGTACAGAAAGCTCTTATGAGTATCTTTCGCCAATTTTTACGAAAATTGCCGCCCAAGTCGATGATGGTCCTTGCGTGACTTACGTGGGTCCTGGTGGTGCCGGTCACTATGTAAAAATGGTACACAACGGCATTGAGTATGGCGATATGCAACTTATCGCTGAAGCTTACGATTTGCTGAAAAATGCCGTTGGTCTTGACCATAATCAGCTACACGAAGTTTTTGCTGAGTGGAACACCACCGATGAACTCAATTCGTTTTTGATTGAGATTACAGCAAATATTTTCCCCTACATTGACCCAGATACAAATCTACCTTTAGTGGATTTGATTGTGGATGCAGCAGGGCAAAAGGGAACTGGACGCTGGACTGTACAAACTGCCTTAGAATTGGGAGTTGCGATTCCGACAATCACAGCGGCAGTAAATGCCCGGATTATGTCTTCGATTAAAGATGAGCGGGTTGCAGCATCGAAGATTCTGACTGGTCCTTCTGGCAAGTATGACGGACAGACCAAGGACTTTATCAATATGGTGCGCGATGCTCTATATTGCTCGAAAATCTGCTCATACGCTCAGGGAATGGCACTTTTAAGCACAGCTTCCAAAGCGTATAATTTTAACTTGAATTTAGGTGAAATGGCGCGGATTTGGAAGGGTGGCTGTATTATTCGCGCTGGATTCTTGAATAAGATTAAGAAGGCTTTTGACGAAAATCCTGCACTTCCTAACCTATTGTTAGCTCCGGAATTTAAGCAGACGATTCTCGACAGACAAACAGCTTGGCGTGAAGTGTTGGCGACAGCTGCTAAACTGGGTATTCCCGTGCCGGCATTTAGTGCGTCATTAGATTATTTTGACAGCTACCGACGCGATCGCCTACCCCAAAACCTCACTCAAGCACAACGCGATTACTTCGGAGCGCATACTTACTTGCGTACTGATAAATCTGGTACTTTCCACACCGAATGGGTGCCAATTGCGGAAACTAAGTAAGCTTTCACACCTCTACATTTTGTGAAAGTTTAAAACCTTCAGGTTGGAGATTTGAAAGTGACTCTGAGTTTTTCAGAGTCACTTTCTTTTTACGAACCGCAGAGGCACAGAGAGCACAGAGGAAGAAAGGAAGGTACGGAGAATAGCAATTACCTATTAAATATTAATTTTATGAGTTGTTATTTCCAAGATATTTCTTTTTTAATTCTTCTAATTCTTCATCTATTTGGCTTTTGCTGGAAGGTTGAGATGTTGGTTGTGGTTGTATGTTTTTTTGAGGTTTGTTACTGCCAAGAAATTGTGTTTTCAATTCTTCTAATTCAAAGTCAATTTGGCTGGGGGGTTTGATGACAACCGTAGGTGGAGAAGTTGGGGGTGGCTGAATCGTGGGTTTTGCTGATTTGGGCGGCGTGGCGGCTATATGCGGCTGTTTATGCAAATCTTTAAGAACTTCTTCTACTGTTTGGTAGCGGCGCACAGGGATGCTTTCTAGCATTTTATCTAGGACTTTTCCTAACTGTTCGTTTAGAGGAGTTTTTAGGTATTGCCGCCAAATCCAAGTATCGTTGTTAATATCATAGGAGTCAAAAGGCGATCGCTCTGTTAATAATCTAATACAAGTTGCACCCAAACTGTAGATATCGCTAGCAAAAATCGCTTTTCCTCTAATTTGTTCTGGTGCTACATATTCTGGGCTGCCTATACTTGTACCAGTTTGATTTAAAGCTGCGTTGCTTGCAATTTTAGCTGCACCAAAATCTACTAAAACTAGTTCGTTAGTACTTGCACGACGAATAATATTTTCTGGTTTAATATCGCGATGAATAACTTGTCTTTGATGACAAAATTGCAACACTGATAATAATTCATTCAGTAATTGCCGTATTTGCGTTTCGTTGAAAGCACCGTTTTGTGCTGATTCTTGTGCCAGATTTTGCCCGTCGATAAATTCTTGGACGAGAAACTGGCGATCGTCTTGGGTAAAATATGCTAGCAGTTCGGGTATTTGCGGATGTTTGCCCAATTCATCTAAGCGCATCGCTTCTTGGGTAAACAACTCAACGGCTTTTTGTAGGGTGTTAGTGCCTTGGGCTTGGGGGTAAAATTGTTTAATTACACAACGCGGTTTTGAGGGTTTGTCTTCATCCACTGCCAAAAAAGTGATGCCAAAACCACCTTGTCCTATGGGTTTGATAGCACGGTAGCGCTCTTTGAGGAGTAATTTGGAACCGCAAGTTTGGCAAAACTTGATATTATTATCGGCGTTTTCTGGTTTTGGACAACGGGGATTGAGACAGTAGCTCATGTTGAGGACTGAGGGATACCTATCTTTATTGTGCCGCAGCGATCGCTCTCAATCGGCTTATATCTTGAAATAATTGCCTTTTTTCTTGCGCTAGACGTAGAGACGCTTGGGAATCGGCGTCTCTACAAGGGTTTCGGGCAAGGCATAATTAATTTATTGGGGTACTAATGCTTAATGCTTCTGTTTCGCTGTTCGCTTTTTACTTTGTCGATTCTCAGCAAGACTAGCTCTTGATTCGAGCTTAAATTCTGGAATGTCGTAAAGTTGATCGTCTTCGAGGTTGTATTGTTCGCAAACTAGACTCAAGCGATCGCTCGAACTGGTGACAAGGTTCACAGAATGAGTCAAATCCCCTTGAAAAAACAGTAAAGTGTTTGATTTCGGAAGAACTTCCCCAATTTTTCGTTTGTGCGATCGCAGTACGAGTTCCCCTCCCACTATATCAGGAGGGACGACGACATAAAGAACACTAACGACTGTCGGCGGTTCGATGGTTTTGCAATAAGAACGCAGTGAGCGATCAATGTGCGGATCTACACGAGAGCCTGATTTTAACAAGAGGGGATTAAGGTAAAAAGCATTACACTCTGGTTGCAGTGCTAAGTCTAAATAAGACTTGAAGTAAGGAAAGCGTTGCTCAACTATTGTAAGATGCGATCGCCTAAAAACTAACGAAAATCCTTTTGTCCCCACAAAGTCGCGATTGAGGTTGTTGACTGTAAAATAAGGACACCCGAAAATCTGTTTTTGCAACTCACTCAGGTATGGTTGAGAAAAAGCGTGGGGAAGTTGGTGATAGTAAGTCAAGATTGAAGCAAGAATAAAAAATACAGTATACAGGCGATCGCTTCAGCAAAAAGCGAAATCAATTTTCACGCCCACAACCGTTGCACTGGATAAGCCGCAAAGGCACTATCACGACTGACGATCATCAGAGCATAGTGCATCGCTGAAGTATAACTTGGTATCAGGGGATTCAATTATGCTTCGAGCGCGATCGCTCAAGTTTGTGTCTCCTTGAATTAGCCACAGGACTGTATGCGTATCGAGTAGAAAACCCATCACATATAGTCTTCGAGGTCATCAAGTGGCGCATCAAAGTCATCGGACATGCGAACTTTGCCTTGCCAAATCCCAAAGGCTTGCTGGCGGTTGGGGGGAGTTGCTTCTGACAGATTGCTCTGTGCCTGCTGTTTCAGCAGAGATTCGATGTAATGGAGAACATCCTGCTGGAGGGATTCGGGTAGTTGTTGGAGGTGTTCGAGGATGGTGGTTTCAAGCATCAAATCGCCTCTATAGACATCTCAAATTTTAGCAATATTTTCGCAGCGTAGGCGTAGCCCAACCCAGGCATCGCGTACCCGTTTCCCTTGGAAGCATCACGTTTTTGTCGATAGAAGACTGGACGTAAATAAAAATTAGCGACTTTTGACTAATCAGTTTTCCACTCAGATTCGGGAATATCTGCACCTATCATGATATTACGCAAAGTCCCAATTGGCAGATTCCGACCTTTGTGATAGGGCACAATTACTTGTAGTTGGCGATCGTCATTTCGCCATTTACGATGGCTACCTTTTTGAGAAATCAGCTCGAATCCGTAGTGAGTGTAAAATTCTTTCAACCTCATCCGCATTCATTCGTCGGTTACAAGGAAAATGCTGAAAGCGCTTGAGGATGTGTCCGACTCAGGAGGACACATCTGTGCAATAGATGCGGGATGAAAGCTAGCAGCAGGATTTATCCTGCCTTGGTAGTCTCTTGATGTAGTCACGAATCACCTCTGAAATCGTATGCTCTTTTGACTGGGCGTATATTTCTAACCTCGTCCATTCTTCTTCAGATAGCCGAACTCTTAAAATTTTTTCTCGGTTCATTGTAGTCTTTTTAGTGCTACAATAATTTTAACAGGGACGGTAATCAACCTGTATAAAAACCCAACTGCCTAACGGCATCTGAACCTTCTCCCAAAGGGAGAGGCTTCGCCAAGACAATTGAATCTATGCGGTTCTACTGCATTGTTCTAGTTTCTCCCTAGCAGTAGGTAAAAGATTCATCGGAGCTAGACGACTCAGAATTTTGAAGCATTTTTGTTTCAAACTAAACAGGACTTGGAGAAATCCAACTAGGGTAGGGCATACCCAAAGTAACGCTTGAGGAGAGTCTCACCTCTGGCTTAGATGACGCAAGGACTCTAAGTTAAGTGATCTCATTGATTCAAGAATCCCCGTCCATTTATGGCGGGGAGTGTCAAGAGTCATCCTACCGTAACCTCGCGGGATATTGCTCCTGGTGCTAATTGAATTGGATCGACTTCCAGATATAATTGAATTGCTTCGCGGATATTTTCTAAAGCTTCTTCTTCCGTATCACCTGCGGATGTACAACCAGGTAATTCAGGACACCAAACAGCCCATTCTCCGGTTTCACGATCGGGTTCGAGAATTACTCGCCACTTCATAGTAAATATACTTCCTTGGGATTTATTTTCTCACGTTTGTGGTGCTTTAAATGTTGAAGGTGGTTGAGTTTGTAGCGAGTGAGGATGGTTTTTTTGAGTTGCCGCAAGAGGTTGTAGATTTAGTATAACGAACCGCAGAGAAGAAGGAGTTTGATGTGGGTGAGTATGTGGATTTGATGGCTTTGTTGGTGGATTTGCGGTTGCGGGATGAGTATCGGGATGGGGTGGTGGCAAATTTTGAGAAAATTAAAGCGATCGCGCAAGTTGTGAATTCGTTTGAGTTGCCGGATGATGTTGAAGCTGCACCAATTTTTGAACCATGAATGATGCTTTATCGATAGCAAATGCTGTGCGTGGTGGTAAAGTCAGTGCAGTGGAAGCTGCTGAAGCTACTTTACAACGAATTGCGGCGCGGGATAATGATTTAAACTGTTTTACGGCTGTGACTGCTGAATCTGCAATGCAAGATGCTGCACGCATAGATGAGGAAATAGCGCAAGGTAATTATCCGGGAATGCTTGCGGGGGTTCCCTTTGCGGTGAAAAATCTTTTTGATGTTGCTGGTTTAACGACTTTGGCAGGATCGAAAATTAATGCGGAAAATCCCCCAGCAATTCAAGATGCAACTGCGGTAGGAAGGTTGAAGCAAGCAGGTGCGATTCTTGTCGGTACTTTAAATATGGATGAGTACGCTTACGGTTTTGTGACGGAAAATTCTCATTATGGTGCTACTCGCAACCCTCATGATTTAAGTCGGGTAAGTGGTGGTTCTTCTGGTGGTTCAGCTGCTGCGATCGCTGCGGGGTTGGTTCCCCTGACGTTGGGTTCTGATACTAATGGTTCTATTCGGGTTCCTGCGGCTTTTTGTGGTATTTTTGGTTTGAAACCAACTTATGGTAGATTGTCTCGTGCTGGTGTTGCTTTATTTTCCAGCAGTTTTGACCACATTGGAAATTTTGCTAGTTCGGTGCGGGATATTGCAATGGTGTTTGATGTGCTTCAAGGTGAAGACGATCGCGATCCGATTTGCACAAAGCGTCCCCCTGTAGAGACGTTACATGTAACGTCTTTACAAAATATTGACAATTTGCGAATTGCCATCGCTGATGATTATTTTCTCAAAGGGGCAAATCCAGAAGCTTTAGCAGCAGTTGAACAAGTTGCTCGTGCTTTGGATGTGACTGAATATATCACAATACCAGAAGCACATCGCGCTCGTGCAGCAGCGTTTGTAATTACCGCTTGCGAGGGTGCAAATCTGCATTTGTCAAAATTGCGATCGCGTCCCCAAGATTTCGATCCAGCAACACGCGATCGCTTTCTTGCTGGTGCTTTAATTCCCAGTAGTTGGTACATCCAAGCACAACGCTTTAGAAGATGGTATCGCGATCGCGTCCGCGAAATATTTCAAAATGTAGATGTAATTATCGCTCCAACTACACCCTGTTCAGCACCGTTAATTGGTCAACAAACAATGATTTTGGATGGGGAAGAAATTCTTGTCCGTCCCCATTTAGGATTATACACTCAACCATTATCTTTCATCGGTTTACCGGTTTTATCAGTTCCAATTCAACAGCAAAATGGCTTACCTTTAGGAGTGCAATTAATAGCTGCACCTTATAACGAAGCGTTAATTTTACAAGTTGCATCTGTGCTAGAAGCACAAGGTATTGTCGGTGCTAAAATAGTTTAATTTTAAACGCAAAGGAACGCGGAGGTTAACGCAAAGGTACGCGGAGGTTTGATTTTTTATTCGCTAGTATTTTACTTACACAGCCAAAAAAGCTGGAGGATAAACAACTTTTTCCTGATATTTTTTCTGATAAATTTGTAATCGTTTAACCATAAAGACATCATCAGGAACTGGAAAGGGAGAGGTAATTTTATAATTAACTGAAGGCTGAAAATCAAAGCGCGTATAAAAGTGCGGATGACCCAATACAATAACTAAAGCTTCTTTAATTGCGTCTGCTTTTTCCAACCCAGCTTCTACAAGTGCGCTACCAATACCTTGTCTTTGAAACTTTGGAAGAACTGCCAGAGGTGCCAAAGCGAGTACCTGTAAACTTTCCTCACCAATTAAATCAATATAGCTAAAAAGGATATGACCAACTATCACATTATCAACCTCTGCAATCAGAAAAAGTTCAGGAATATAGCCTTGAGAATCACGAATTTCCGAAATCAGCTTTGCCTCATTCTCTTGCCCAAAAGCTAATATATTAACCTCAGCTATTGCAGCATAATCTGGTAAACTTTCAGAACGTATATCCATTATTTATTCTTTGCACTTCTGCCTGAGATTATTTATATGAAAACCTACGACTGGATTGTAATTGGCAGTGGAATTACTGGTGCTGCACTTTCCTACGAGTTGAGAAAAAAAGGCTTCTCAGTATTATTATTAGAACAAAATGCGATCGCTAACAACGCCACTCGCTATAGTTATGGTGGGCTAGCTTATTGGTCTGCTACTACACCATTAACCCGTCAAGTATCAACTGAAGCGATCGCTCGTCACCATATCCTCTCACAAGAGTTAGACGCTGATATGGAATTCCGGGAATTGAATTTATTATTAACTATTCCTGCCGATGTCGATCCGCAAGCAATTGCTGAATTATACACGCTTGTTGCGACCCCGCCGAAATTACTCAGTATAAAAGAAGCTTGTGAATTAGAGCCACTACTGAATCAAAGAGCGATCGCTGGTGCTTTGACAGTTAAACACGGACATATCAACCCAGATAAAATAGTACAAGGATACATCCAAGCTTTTCTACGTGCTGGCGGTGAAATCCAGATTGAGCAAGTATTACAAATATTACCACACGGCGTAACCACAACAACCAAAACTTATCATAGTGGTAACGTCGTCGTCTGCGCTGGTGGACTCAGCCGACAGCTATTAAAATCAGCGGGTATTTCCATTAAACTGTATTTTACCCATGCAGAAATGATTAAAACTCCACCCGTTGATGTGCAGTTACAAACCTTAATCATGCCAGCAAATCTGCAATGGTTTAAATTCAAAACTCAGTCAACTCAAGTTGATGAATTATGGGATGAACCTGGTAATGAAATAGTACCACCAATTTTAGATGCGGGTGTAGTTCAATTTGTCGATGGTAGTTTACGCATCGGGCAAATTAGCCGCGCTCTCACCGATGTCAATGCCAAAGTCAAAGAAGAAGAAAGTGAAGATTGGTTAAGAAAAAGCATCGGCAACGTTTTACCAGCCTTGGAAAATGTAGCAGGTACTTGGCATCATTGTTTAGCCGATTTTAGCAACAATAGTTTACCTTTGATTGGTGCTATTCCGGGATTTACAAATATTCATATATTCTCTGCTTTTAACAATCCCTTACTTATTGTACCACCGCTAGCAGAGCGTTTTGCTAATTTTATCGCCGGCGCGAAAGACGATATCATTACTCAGATGTCTCCCCAAAAGTAAAGTTTAGTTGCAAAGAATTTGCTTCTTTTTTAAAAGCGATGGTTCTCTACGACTAAACCGCACAATGATGCGAAAAATCCGCAAAAGTTTGTTGTTTATCGCTGACACTACACCGATTGCTAGCATCGACGGCAAAGAAATAGCTCAACTAATACCCAGTCCCAACGTTTGTATTGAAATTGGCTATGCGATCCAAAGTAAACGCTCTGAACAAATTTTACTTGCAAAAATGCAACGTCCAGATTTACCGGGACAATTTCCCTTTGATTTACCGCGATCGCAAATTTTAGAATTTACAGATAGCACCGACTTAGATAAAATACTAAAAGAGGCGATTGAAACTCAATTGGCGCGATTTAAATTGTTTACCTAAACTTTAATTTGGGAAGTTTTGGTTACAATACTTAATTTAACCTGGAGCCAGAATTGAGGAATCATAATTCAATAATTCAATCAAGTAATATTTGATATTAAATATTACTTGCAGACTGCATTTATCACAAGTTATGCAATGCTCAAAGACCAATTCCAAAGTTACTTCTAAAGATAGAAACGATATGTCTATGTGTCGATCACTATGGAAGAATCTAGTAACTGAATTTGCTTGACAGCGGGGAAGGAGATAATCATATGGTTTTAAGAACAGTGCGCTTCATTACGCTCCTCTTGACTGCCCTCCTAATGGGGACGACGCTCTGCCATACGATGGAATTGCCAGCTAAGATGCTGTATAATGCCGAGCTTTGGGCAACTGTCAACAAAAGCTTATATTGGGTCTTTGCTTTCCCAGTTGGGGCAATCATCGAGATGGGTGCGATTCTCTCGACAATTGTGCTGGCATTCCTCGTCCGTAAACATCGTCCTGCCTTTCGTCTAACGCTAATCGCTACACTTTGTCTGGTGGTGGCTTTCTTTGTGATTTGGATTGGATTTATTGCACCGATGAATGCCCAAATTGGACAATGGACAGTTGGGTCTTTGCCAGCAGACTGGACGCAAGTGCGGAACCAGTGGGAATACTCCCATGCAACACGATTTCTACTGCATCTGATCGCATTTAGTGCGCTCCTGCTCTCAATTTTACGTGAAACTCCGACAATTTATCCTCGCAATCATGTAGCTTCTGAAACAGCACATCTAACCAGACGTTGAAAAGGTCTAATTTCCGCGACACTGAATTTTTCTTTAATTATCTGTTTAATTAATAGTAAGAAAAATATTGCAACAATCGTAAAGACGTTCCATTGGAACGTCTTTACAGTATGTGTGATTTGCTTTATTTTCGATTCTGTGCAGGAATCGGTTGAGGTTTTGATGATTCGGCTGATTTCTTTGCACCATTTACAAAAGGAGTTAATTGCTCTGCCGTTAAAGACTGTAAAAAACTAAGATTAAGGGGAGCTTTACTGATATATTTGGCGTAAGCTGGTTGCAAATAAACTTGATATTCAGGGCGATTTAAAAGATAAGTTTCAAAAAAAGCGACACTCAAAGCATTAAGATAAGAATGGGCATCTTTACGATCTGGACCGAGCAAAGCTGGCGGTACAGGTAATACATCATTTTCCGGCGTTGGTTCGGCTAAAGCAGTAAAGTGCGTAGCATTTTCAATAATTGCTAAGTATTTATTTTTACTCCCAAGCCAAGTAAAAGGGCGAATTTGTTCTGGTACAGTAGGAGTTACAATATCTTGACTACCACCTACAAGCATAAAAGGAAGTTTAATTTGACGCACTTCACTTTCAGCAAAGATGCTGCTGACGAAAGGATTAATTGCAAAAACAGCTTTAATGCGATCGTCTTTTAAAGAATAATTTGCTGGTTTTAACTCATTTGCTCGACACTGCAAAAGCACCGACAAATTCAAAGATTTATTCGGATTGCAATCTTTGCGGATTTGCTGAAAGTTAATTTTTGCACCAGCCAGCGTAAAAACAGTATAACCTCCATAAGAATGACCAAATGCCCCAACTTGCTGAAAATTCAGTTTACCCTGCATTCGCGGATCGGACTTTTCTAAGCGTTGAAGTTCATTCAAGACAAACTTGACATCTAAAGGTCGATTAATCAATTCCATCGGTTCTGGTGGACCAGCCAAACCCGCAAAGTACCGCTGAAAGCGTTGTGCATTACTACCAGGGTGTTCCAAAGCGGCAACAGCAAAACCGTAGGATGCTAAATGTTGTGCCAAGTAGACAAAAGCAAAGCGGTCTGAAGCGACACCGTGAGAAATGACAACCAGAGGGGAGG
>CASBQC010000259.1 GCA_949127805.1 Nostocales cyanobacterium PMM_0081 | reverse complement strand
GTATATATATCAACAAAAATGAGAGAAAAACTTAAAGTATTGTAAACTTTCTTAGTAAATCCAATAGTGTTTGTTTGGGGAATGGGGCATTGTGCAAAATTCCTCTCCCCCTGGGTAGTAATTTCCGAATTGAACCAAGACCTTATTACCTACCGGGAAATGTGCCTTGATAATGTAAAATAAATCTTAAACAAGGTAGAAAAAATTCAACTAAAAAATTATGACAACCGCTTCCAGGGAATTTACACTTCAAACTGACAACTTTGACTTAGAGCAACTAAACAAGCAATTTGAAACCGCGCATCCCAAAGACATTTTGGCATGGTCACAAGAGAACATCCCAACTGGATTGGTGCAAACCAGCGCTTTCAACGTGGATGACTTGGTAATTACCCACATTCTTTATAGTGAACTCAAGCATCCAGTGCCAGTAATATTTCTCGATACGCTGTATCACTTTGCCGAAAGCCTGGAACTAGTTGCTAAAGCCAAAGAGCTATATAATCTGGATCTGAAAACTTACAAAATGCCCGGTGTAAATACCCGCGAAGAATTTACTGCTAAATACGGTGAAGCACTTTGGGATACAGATATTACCCAATTCCACCATGTAACAAAAATCGAACCTTTGCAACGTGGTTTAGACGAACTGAACACAGTTGCTTGGATTACAGGTCGTCGTCGTGACCAAGCCGTAACTCGTGCTAATATGCCTGTATTTGAATTAGATAACCAAGGACGCCTGAAAGTTAATCCCCTCGCTGCATGGACACGTAAAGATAGCTGGGCTTATGTAGCAGAACATGGCGTTATCTACAATCCCCTACACGACCAAGGTTATCCCAGCATTGGCGACGAACCTATTACCAGCAAAGTAGGCGAAGGTGAAGACGAACGCGCTGGACGCTGGCGGGGTATGGGCAAGACAGAGTGTGGTATACATATTTAAGAGCGAGTAGAGAGTAGAGAAAAACTTCTTTACTCTCCCCCTCATCCTCTTTCCTACTCTGCTTCCTCTGCGTCTCTGCGGTTCGATAAACCTAGTTTATTGACCATTTTGCGGAAAAAGCTGCTCTAAACTTGCCAATTCCGCTTCTGTTGCTGGATCAATTTGTGGCAGGGGTCGCTGCATAATTGAATAGAGCGACCCTAACAGGAAACTCGTAAGCTTAAGAAATTTGGTCATTTGTCAATAGTATTTAGACAAAGGACTAATCCCAAAGGACAAATATGATTAAAATCCTCCACCTCTCCGACATCCACATGGGAAGCGGTTTCTCCCACGGACGCATTAATCCGGAAACGGGATTGAGTACACGATTGGAGGATTTTGTCAAGACTTTATCTCGATGTATCGATCGCGCGTTAGCAGATGCGGTGGATTTGGTGATATTCGGTGGCGATGCTTTCCCCGATGCCACACCACCACCATATGTGCAAGAAGCCTTTGCCAGTCAGTTTCGCCGCCTCGTGGATGCTAATATACCCACAGTGCTGCTGGTGGGAAACCATGACCAACATTCCCAAGGACAGGGAGGCGCAAGTTTATGTATTTACCGCACCTTGGGAGTGCGGGGTTTTGTAGTGGGTGATACCTTAACTACTCACCACATCCAAACCCGCAATGGAAGCGTGCAAGTTATAACTTTACCTTGGCTGACTCGTTCGGCACTGATGACGCGGCAAGATACTGAAAGTTTATCACTTGGGGAAGTCAACCAGCTATTAACAGAACGCTTGCGAGTAGTTTTAGAAGGAGAAATTCGCCGTTTAGATCCCGATGTGCCAACTGTGCTTTTAGCTCACTTGATGTCTGATAATGCGACTTTAGGAGCCGAGCGTTTTTTGGCTGTGGGTAAAGGCTTTACACTGCCATTATCTTTGTTAACGCGACCTTGTTTTGATTATGTGGCATTGGGACACGTCCACAAACATCAAAATTTGAATAAATCTAACGATCCGCCGGTGATTTATCCAGGAAGTATTGAGCGGGTGGATTTTAGTGAAGAAAAAGAAGATAAAGGTTATGTGATGGTAGAGTTGGAGCGCTTTAACGTCAAGTGGGAATTTATTCGTTTGGATGTGCGGACTTTCCGGACGATTGAAGTGGATGTGTCTAAGGCAGAAGATCCGCAGGGAGTAATCATGAAGGCGATCGCCAAACATAATATAGAAGACGCAGTAGTTAGACTAATTTACAAACTTCGCTCCGAACAGTTAGATTTAATTGATAACGCTGGGTTGCATGATGCTTTAACTCAAGCGCACACCTACACCATTCAACCAGAATTAGTCAGTCAATTGGCTCGTCCGCGCATTCCCGAACTGAGTGCGAGTAGTAGCATCGATCCGATGTCAGCCTTAAAAACCTACTTGGATAATCGCGAAGACTTGAAAGACATTGCCGCATCAATGTTAGAAGCAGCAGACAAGTTGCTTGCAAACGATGTAGAAATCTGGCTGGAAAAAGCAACTAATTAGTCAGATTCTGATAAAAACCTATCTGTAGGTAGTAAAGGTACTCAATCAGTCCAATTTAAAATATTTCAACAATTGCTAATAAATCTGCCAAAATTGCAATATTCATTGCTCAGTGCTTAGTTTTTGACTTTCACAGAACAATGACTAAAACCTTTTCCAGGTGGGCGTTGTATGTCCTTCTACCCTCAAATCAAGCAATTTTTACTCGGTAAATCATTACCAACCAGCGCTCATGCTGAAGAAAGATTAAGCAATGCTGCGGCTTTAGCGGTTCTTTCCTCGGATGCTCTTTCCTCGGTTGCTTACGCGACAGAAGAGATTCTGCTGGTTTTAGTAACCGCAGGAAGCAGCGCTTTGGGTTTGTCTGTACCGATTGCTGTAGCAATTATCGTCCTGCTGGGAATAGTCATACTTTCCTATAGACAAACCATTCGCGCTTATCCCAAAGGTGGGGGATCGTATATCGTAGCTAGAGAAAACCTCGGTCTTTATCCCGGATTGGTGGCTGGGGGTTCGCTGATGATTGATTATATGCTGACTGTCACCGTCAGTGTATCTGCTGGTACAGCTGCTTTGACTTCACTAGTTCCAGCACTGCTACCGTATACAGTCAGCCTTTGCTTGATTTTTATTTTCCTGTTGACACTGGCAAATCTCCGGGGTGTAAAGGAATCAGGCAATATTTTTATGGCTCCTACTTATGCCTTTATTGTCAGTATTTTTGTGTTGATTGCCCTTGGTTTGTTTAAACAAGTTAATGGACAACCTGTCACAGAATATCCCAGCCTGCCGGTGAATGAAGGAGTGAGTTTGTTTTTCATTTTGCGAGCTTTTTCTGCTGGATGTACAGCGCTGACGGGAGTAGAAGCAATATCCGATGGTGTCTTGGCTTTTAAGGAACCAGAGTGGAAAAATGCCCGCTTCACATTGCTTTCCTTGGGGATAATTCTCGGACTAATGTTTGTGGGAATCACTTACCTGTCGAACGTTTATCACGTTGTTCCTAGAGAGGGAGAAACTTTAGTTTCTCAGTTGGGTAAGCAGCTGGTTGGGACTGGACCATTTTACGGTTTTATCCAAATCGTCACATTGTTGATTTTACTTTTAGCGGCGAATACCAGTTATGCTGACTTTCCTAGACTGAGTTACTTTTTGGCAAGGGATGGCTTTTTGCCCAGACAATTAGCATTATTAGGCGATCGCTTAGTCTACTCCAACGGTATCATCCTTCTCAGCCTCTGTGCTGCGGTTTTGGTGATTATCTTCAAAGGGCAAGTTAACGCCATTATTCCTCTGTACGCAGTCGGTGTATTTACTTCCTTTACTCTTTCGCAAGCGGGGATGGTGCGTCACTGGTTTATATCAAAAGAACGTGGTTGGCAAGCAAGTGCTTTGATGAATGGTTTGGGAGCGATCGCTACATTAATTGTTCTTGGTGTCATCGTCTCAACCAAATTCCTCTTAGGTGCTTGGTTGGTAGTAGTAGCGATTCCTTTGGTGGTGTGGCTATTTTTAGCGATTCACAGTCACTATGAATATGTAGCCGAACGTCTCAGCATTCAAGGATTACCACCGCGTAGCTATGTTCCCAGACCGAAACCAACAGTCGTGACTCACCCGGCAGTGGTTGTAGTCGGACAACTTAATCGGGGAACAGTAGAAGCTTTAGACTATGCACGCACCATTGCCGATGAAATTGTTGCCGTTCATGTAGATCTTAATTCTACAGACCGTGAAAAGCTGCAAGAAAAATGGCGAAATTTAGAATCAGATATTCCCTTAGAAATCATCGATTCACCTTATCGCTCTGTAATTGAGCCAATTGTAGATTTTGTCATTCAATTTGAAGAACAACATCAAGGTGTTTTTACAACTGTAGTTATTCCCGCTTTTGTTACTCGCAATTGGTGGGATAGTCTTTTACACAACCAAACAACTTTGTTTTTGAAGAATGCTTTAAGAGCTAAACAAAGTCGCGTTATTACCACCGTCAGGTATTACTTGTAATACCATTTCATGTTGTAAATTCGTAAAGCAAATCACACATATTGTAGAGACGTAGCAATGCTACGTCTCTACAATGATTTCGTTTTTTTTAAATTAATGTCAATTAAACGGACATGATATTACATATAATATCTCTAAAAATAGCGATAGCTTGTATCAAGGATGACAATGTTATCAGCAAACC
>CASBQC010000258.1 GCA_949127805.1 Nostocales cyanobacterium PMM_0081 | reverse complement strand
GCTACGGTACCTTGAGTTTGTTGAGTCGGTGGATAGTTGACAGATGACGAATTTAATGCATTTAAAACTTGACGTGCTGATTGAAAGCGATCGCCTGGTATGGGTAATAGCATTCTCTCTAACACTTGTTCTAAAATCGGACTCAAACTAACTTCCCGTCGCCATTGCCAAGTTAAAGTATGAGTATCAATTAATTCTTGCGGTTGTCTGCCTGTCAGTAAAACTAACACCGTCGCAGCTAAAGCATACAAATCGCTGTGAGGAGATACCAGCCCGGTTTGCATCTGTTCTGAGGGTGCATATCCCACCTTCCCCAGTAGGGTTGCCGGTGGTGTCGCACCTGCACCGTGTTGATAATATTCAGAAGCAACGGCTGCCACTACTTGTTTCACCCCTCCAAAGTCAATTAAGATTGGTAATTGGTCAACGTTGCGAAGAATTAAGTTATCGGGTGAGATATCGCGGTGAATGACTCCTAAGGAATGGATATAATTTAAAACTGGCAGAAGTTGCAGCAACAATTGACGCACTTCCGCTTCAGTAAACCGCAAACCTTGCTGTAAGCGAGTATTTAATAAAGCGTTGTAAGGTTGCCCTTCGACATAATCTTGCACCAAAAATAGGTATTCTTTTCCCCCCAACTTGCTGCGAAACAGTTCCCGGAAGCGGGGAATTTGCGGATGTTGCAATTTGTAAAGAACAGTTGCTTCTCGCTGAAACAGTTCTTCGGCTTTTTGTAAAACGTAGGGAGTTTGAACTTGGGGGGAGAATTCCTTTAAAACACAAAGTTCCCGAAAGCGGTTGATATCTTCAGCTAAATGAGTGCGTCCGAAGCCTCCTTGACCGAGTAGACGTACAATAATATAGCGATCGCCTAAAGTTTGTCCCGGTTGGATACCCTGACTCATCAGATTTCGATCCAACTTTTCACCACAATGGAGACAAAAGCTACTACCATCAGGATTTTCGTGTCCCTTGGAACAATAAACGAGATTCATAATAATTATGTTAGATGTTAGTTGGAGCGTTGGAGCGTTAGAGCGTTGTTTTATAAACTCCGCTCCTCCGCTCCTCCGCTCCTCCGCTCCTTATTGTTGTACTTTACTAACTTGATCGGCAGCGATCGCATACCAAATTTGACCGAGAGTCTTTTGATTGAGTTTCCCACGTCGCTGACCAGGAAATAAGCGATCAAATTTTTGATTTGTGTCTCTGTTCAATTGACTGATTGTATAATCACCAAACTGTTTTCCTTGCGCTTTGCGTCTCCAAACATCGTAATCTTGAGAACCGTAATTTCCTAACTTTTGTCGCGATGCGTTACTGAGTTTAGCTTGTTCTAATTTATCTAGCAAGTTGTCAGCTACACCGTACCATTCTTTGCGTAAAGCAGCATCTTCTGAGCTAGAAGTCAGAGCGCGTCCTTGTAATTCTGGCTTTTGAGTATAAAATAAATTATCTACAGTTCGAGTAAAAAATCCTTCAGGAATTTCTAATTCTTGACGGCGATTAACAATTTGACTTATATCTTTATTATTCGCAGGTTTGTTTTCTGGATTTGCTCCCCCCGGTAATTTCGGTAGAGAAATTGAAGGGACAGAAATTGATGATACAGTACGAACAACGGCATTTACTACTGCCCAAGTCCCAGCAAAAACTAAAACAACCGCAGTTGTCCCGATTAAACTAACAGCAAAAGGACGAAGCCAAACAGGTAAAGGTAACGCACCGGCTACTAATTGCGTTCTTTTGTGGAGATTACTGACCACAGCACCAGCGCGTTGTCGCCCAGGAGCGGCTATCATAGTTTTCAGCTTGGTCATGTGTGGATTTGCAGCTTTGACAGCGATAGAAAAGTTTAAATCTTTGATAACTTCATTGGCTGTTTGATAGCGATCGCTTGGTTTATAAGCAAGCATCCTTTTTAACACCACTTCCAATTGCGAACTGACCTTAATTTCCTGTCCCCAACGCCAAATTCCCTGATAGCTATCGTAAAGATGTTGTGGTTCCTTACCTGTCAATAATACCAGGATCGTTACCGCCAAAGAGTACAAATCACTACTTGGAAAAGCCTTTCCCTGACGTAACTGTTCTTCTGGTGCGTAACCCTTTTTACCCAACAAAGTGCGATTTCCACCCAACTGAGTAAACCAAAAACCCTTACTCGCAGGTAATTGCTTCACACCCCCAAAATCAATCAACACCGGCAAATTATCAGAACTACGCAAAATCAAATTATCAGGAGAAATATCGCGGTGAACGACATCAAGTGAGTGAATATATAACAACACAGGTAAAATTTGTTGTAGTAACTTAATTACCTCTTCCTCACTAAAACTTTGACGTTCTAACAACTGATAATAATTGTCCCCCTCCACATAATCTTGCACCAAAAAGAAAAAATCTTTATTACCTAACTTCGCTTGCAAAGAAGCATGAAAACGGGGAATTTGCGGATGCTGAAGTTTCTTTAAAACACTTGCTTCCCGTTCAAATAATTCTTTCGCTTTTAATAAATCTTGTTGCGCTTCAACTTGAGGTGCAAACTCCTTCAGCACGCAATTTTCATCGGATTGATTTTTATCAAGAGCCAAATAAGTGCGTCCAAAACCGCCCTGCCCCAATTGCCGTAAAATATGATAGCGGTTCTCCACCACCTTCCCCGCAGCAAGAGGCAACGGTTCACCGCAGTGGATACAAAATCGGTTATTCTGATTATTTTCGTGTTGTTTACTGCAATAGACTTGCATAGTGCCCAAGGGTGAATGAAGGGTTTTCTTTATTGCTACAACGGGAACTGTGCCATTTACGCAAAATTATGAATGGGTAGTGGAGGAGTGGAGGAGTGGAGGAGTGGAGGAGTGGAGGAGT
>CASBQC010000257.1 GCA_949127805.1 Nostocales cyanobacterium PMM_0081 | reverse complement strand
GATAAGGGGAGTGGGGGATAAGGGGATAAAAAAGCAATTCTTTTCCCCCCACTTCCCTCAACTGCCTAGTGCAGACTGGCAGAAGTAATTAACCAGTTGCAAATAAGTTTGACCATTGACCCTTGACCCTTGACCCTTGACCATTGACTTCCGGTACTGAATTATTTCTTTTGAAAATACTCTTCCATAACTTTTAACGCCATTGGTGCAGCAATACTACCACCGCCACCGCCCGAATGTTCGGCGAACGCTACAATTAGAATTTCCGGCTTATCAGCTGGTGCATAACCACCAAACCAAGCATGATTTGCTTTGACACCTTGAGGTGTCCATGCTTCAGCGGTGCCAGTTTTACCAGCTATTGGCGGAAGTGTTGGTACATTTAAAGCCTTACCCGTACCTTGTGTGACTACCTGACGCAATCCAGAACGGAGAATTTTCACGGTTGATGGTTTCATATTTACAGGTTCGCGCCAGCTTTTTGCTTCTTGATTGTCTTTAAGCAAATGCGGCTGAACTCTATAGCCACCATTAGCAGGTACGGCAAACATGCCGGCGACTTGCAACGGTGTGCTTAATAGTGCCCCTTGACCAATTGACATATTAATGCTGTCGCCAACAGTCCAAGGCATTTTCCAAGCTTTCTGTTTCCATGACTCGTCTGGAACAAAGCCTTTGGATTCTTCAGAAACGAACTCAAACCCAGTTTTTTCACCAAATCCAAACTTACGAGTCCATTCAATTAAAGTTGGACCACCGACCTTCTGACCAATTTGGTAGAAAAAGGTATCGCTACTGTTAGCGATCGCTCCCGTAAATCCCAATGGACCAAAGCCGGCATGGTTCCATTCACCAAATCTAGTCCTGCCGAAGGTCAACGAACCGTAAGTTTGCAATATTGTATTAGGAGAAAATTTACCCGATTCCAACCCAGCTGCGGTAGTCACAATTTTAAAAGTACTAGCAGGGGGATAAGCTCGCAAAGCGCGATTTAACAAAGGATAATCTTCACCTTGTACCGTCTCCCAATCTTTTTTGGTAACTTTTTGCTTAGAAAAGATATTTGGATCAAAGGTAGGATGAGACACCATTGCTAAAACCGCACCGTTGTTTGGGTCAAGTGCGATAATCGTACCATTGCGACCTGCCAAAGCTTTTTCTGCTGCCTTTTGCACATCCACATCTATAGTCAAGTGCAAATCGTGACCAGCTTTTGCCTGTTTATCGCCCAAAACCCGCAGCGGACGACCTCTACCATCCACTTCCACCTGCTGACCGCCCCATTCGCCCCGTAGCGTTTTCTCATAGGCTTTTTCTACCCCCATCTGACCGATCGCATCTCCTAATCGGTAGCCTTCTTTCCGCTTTTCTTTCAACTGTTCAGCGGTCAATTCCCGCGTATAACCGAGTACGTGAGCTAAGGCTTTACCCTGGGGGTAGTAGCGAACTGCTTCGGTATGTATTTCTACATCGTGGAGTTCATTTTCATACTCTTTCAATGCAGTGACTTGCGCTTCATTCAAATTACGAGCAATCCGCACCAGCGAAGAAGACCTAAAACCAGCCTCTTGTAGTTTCTTTTCAATTTCCTCTTGGGGAATATCGAGAATTTGTGATAAACGCGGTGCAACTTTGCGCCATTCTTCTTTAGTGTGAGCCATAGGCCACAAATACACAGACCGAGGATAGCGAGTGCTAGCCAAAAGTTTGCCATTGCGGTCAAAAATGTTGCCTCGTTCCGGTTGTTTGGGAATTATCCGAATCCGGTTGGACTCTGCTTGCTTGCGGTGCTGGGTTCCTTCAACAAGTTGCAAATATACCAAACGAGAACCCATTCCAGCCGTCATTAATAAAGTAAATACGATGAAGAATATTGACTGAAAATTCCGTCCGACTGTAAGTGTATCTTTTTTATTGGCGAGCCATAATCGTAATGGGGTCATAACACTAAAAGTAATATCTAGATAAATCTTCTTTGTCTATAATTCAATAAAACGGTCACTAATTCAGGTCAACCCGCACACAGGATGTATTGAAAAAACAACAGGGTAACTATCAGAATTTTCTAGTAGTGAGCACTTTAGTGCTTAAAGAGAGCACTGAAGTGCTCACTACATTAACGCGATGGATCGGTAGCCTCCTGTTTTGCACCTTCAACTACAGGTTTTTGATACTTGCCTGGATACTTCGATTGAAAATAGGCTTCTAGCACTTTTAAGACCATTGGACCACAATCAGTACCGCCATGTCCACCGGAGTTTTCACCAAACGCTACAACCGCAATTTCCGGCTTGTCGCTGGGAGAATAGGCACCAAACCAAGTGTGATTTGGACGACCAACACCAGCTTCAGCAGTGCCACTTTTTCCAGATGATTGGGGAATTGTCGCTACGTCCAAACTTTTACCTGTACCCTCACTTATGACTTTTCGCAGACCATCGCGGAGAACTTTGATGGTTGTCGGTTTCATGTTTAAGGATGTGCGCCAGTTTTTTGCTTCTTCGTTGTCTTTGAGCAAATGTGGCTTAACTCGATAGCCACCATTAGCAGGAACAGAAAACATAATCGCAGATTGCAGTGGTGTAACTTGCAAAGCACCTTGACCAATGGACATATTTATGCTATCTCCGACAGTCCAAGGGATCTTCCAAACTTTCTGTTTCCATGACTCGTCTGGAACCAAGCCTTTTGATTCTTCCGAAGCAAACTCAATGCCGGTTCTTTGACCAAACCCGTATTTGCGACTCCATTCAATCAAAGTTGGACCACCGACTCTTCTACCAACTTGATAGAAAAAGGTATCACTACTCATAGCGATCGCTCTCGGAAATCCCAATGGACCAAATCCAGAGTGGTTCCATTCACCAAAAGTCACCCCACCAACAGTTAGCGAACCGAAAGTTTGCAACACCGTATCGGGAGTAAATTTACCCGATTCCAACCCCGCTGATGTCGTGATAATTTTAAATGTACTGGCTGGTGGAAAAGCGCTGATGGTGCGATTCACCAAGGGATGGTTTTGACCTTGTAAGATTTCCCAGTCTTTCTGAGAGAGTTTTTGCTTAGAAAAGATATTTGGGTCAAAGGTAGGATAAGACACCATTGCCAAAACAGCACCATTCCTCGGATCGATTGCCACAATTCCACCTTTGGTAGTGCCTAAAGCTTTTGCTGCTGCCTTTTGCACCTGAATATCTATAGTTAAGTGCAAATCGTTACCAGCTTTTGCCTCTTTCTCTCCCAATACCCGCAACGGACGACCTCTGCCATCTACTTCTACCTGCTGCCCACCCCATTCACCCCGAAGTGTTTTTTCATACGCCTTCTCTATCCCCATCTGACCTATGACATCTCCCAGCCTATAGCCATCTTTGACCCTTTTTTTCAACTGCTCTGCGGTTAATTCTCGTGTATAGCCCAGCACATGAGCCATGTCTTGACCGTGGGGATAATAACGCACTGCTTCTGTATGAATTTCCACGTTTTTGAGTTCGGTTTCATATTCTTTGAGTGCGGTAATTTGTGCTTCGTTCAAATTGCGAGCAATCCGTACAAGTGAAGAAGAGTTAGGACCTGCCTGTATAAGTTTCTCTTCAATCTCATCTTGAGTAATTTCCAGAATTTTAGATAGACGCGGGGCAACAATTGACCACTCTGGTTTCGTGTGAGCCATAGGCCACAAATAGACAGAGCGAGGATAGCGAGTACTAGCTAAAAGTTTGCCATTGCGGTCAAAAATGTTACCTCTTTCTGGCTGTTTGGAAATAATTCTAATTCGGTTTGCCTCTGCTCGTTTCCGGAGTTGTGGTCCTTGAACAATTTCTAAATATGCCAAACGAGCGGCAACACTAGTCATCATTACGGCGGTAAATATGATGAAAAATATCGACTGAAAACTTCGTCCGACTGTACGTGTATCTTTTTTACCGCCAAGTTTAAAGGATTGTAAGATAGACATAAGACAAATAGGGATTTCGAGATTAGCATTAACTGTATACAATTGCGCTAAATACTGTGCCGGACAAGAGTGCTAATTTGGGGACTCTTAATTGGTAATTGGGCATTGGTAATTGATAATTGGTAATAGCTTTTCCTGTTCCCAATGCCCAATGCCCCATGCCCCAGTCCCCAATACCTTGTTTTTCCCGGATACAATAAACCAAAGTGTTATATGTAGTCTACTTTGGACTCATACTACATTAATTTACTCTCATCTAGTATTATTACGGTAGTCTACTGAGAATTATGGCTCAAACTTTAACGCACAATCAGGGGGGGATGGCGGCTTTTGAGTCCCTTGATGTTGAACTGCATGATGTTTTTAAGTTTTTTAACTTTGAAGCAGCGGTACACGGAATCAATTTGGATGTAAAACAGGGAGAATTTTTTAGTATCCTCGGTCCATCCGGTTGCGGCAAAACAACTACACTCCGTTTAATTGCTGGGTTTGAAAGGGTGGATGCTGGCAAGCTATTGATTCGGGGTCAGTATATGACTAATGTCCCTGCTTACCGCCGACCTGTAAATACTGTATTTCAAAGTTACGCTCTATTCAACCATTTGAATGTGTGGGATAACATTGCCTTCGGTCTGCGTTTGCGGAAATTGCCCAAATCGGAAGTTGAAAGTAGAGTTCAAGATGCTTTAAAGCTAGTGAAAATGGAAAGTTTGCGATCGCGCTTTCCCAGTCAATTATCAGGTGGTCAACAGCAAAGGGTAGCATTAGCGCGGGCATTAGTCAACCGTCCGGCTGTGCTGTTGCTAGATGAACCTTTGGGAGCTTTAGATTTAAAACTGCGTAAGGAAATGCAGGTTGAACTGTCAAATTTACACAAAGATTTGGGGTTGACCTTCATCATGGTGACACATGACCAAGAAGAAGCGCTATCTTTGAGCGATCGCATTGCAGTGATGAATCAAGGCAAAATTGAACAAATTGGCACTCCCAGTCAAATTTACGAACATCCTCAAACACCGTTTGTCGCTGATTTTATTGGTGATACCAATTTGTTCAGCGGTGAAATCGCGGCAGTAGACCCTGTTGCTGTGCGAATTATCACAAAATCAGGACTTTCAATTGTTGTCAACCGCTTTGAAGATACACCAACTGAATTATCCCAAGCAGTAATGGTGAGTGTGCGTCCAGAAAAAATTCAACTCTCACTTTATCCACCAAATTTGCCGACTAACTGCTTTGAAGGACGACTTGGTAACGTCATGTATTTGGGAAAGAGCGTTAATTACGTTGTGGAATTAACCAATGGTATCACTATCACTGTTTTGCAACCCAATACCTTTGGCAGTTTACCAGACCGTGACAAACCAATTTACGTTTGGTGGGCAGAAACTGACTGTTTGGCTATTAGTCCATAGTCAAGAGTCAAGAGTCAAGGGTCAAGAGTCAAGGGTCAAGAGTCAAGAGTCAAGAGTCAAGGGTCAAGAGTCAAGGGTCAAGAGTCAAGGGTCAAGAGTGTATAGATGTCTAGTAAGTATTTTCAAAAATTAAGGGTTTATCGATTGGCAGAACAATTAGCAGATGAAATTTGGAAAATTGTTGAACAATGGAATTTTTTTGCGAAAGATACTATCGGAAAACAGATTGTAAAGTCAGCAGATAGCATTGGGGCAAACATAGCAGAAGGTGTTGGAAGAGGTAGTTATCAAGACAATCGAAGATTTGTAAAAATAGCAAGAGGTTCTTTAAATGAAACTCAGCACTGGCTAAGACGAGCGTATACCCGGAACCTGTTAACAGATAAACAAATAGATAAACTCAAGTTAATAATTCACGATCTAGCACCTCAATTAAATGCATACCTTAAGTCAATTGGCAATGTCCCAGAAGCTTAATAACTATTAACCCTTGACTCTTGACCCTTGACCCTTGACCATTAGACATCTCCATAAAAGACGTAAAGACGCTTGGGAATCGCAGTCTATACAAGGGTTTCGGGCAACGCATAATTAATTTTCACTCCTATGTCTGTCTATTGACTCTCGACTCTTGACCATTGACTATTGACCATTGACTATTGACCATTGACTATTGACCATTGACTATAAATTATTAACAAATGACTAAAAGAAGAGAATTTTTCAAAGGAGTAACAGCACTTTCTAGCTTATCTTTGGCTGGTTGTGGTTGGAGACTTGCTGAAGTCAGAGCAAATTCCACCACAAAAGGTTCCCGTGACCAACTGTATATTTACACCTGGACGCAATATACCGATCCAGAATTGCTGCAAAGTTTTACTAAGCAAGTTGGTGTAAAAGTGCTTGCAGATGTGTATGATTCCAATGATGTGATGCTCGCTAAATTGCAAGCTAGTGGTGGTGGTACTTACAGCGCGATTTACCCATCTGACTACATGGTGCAGAAGATGCTTGATTTGGGGTTGTTAGCAGAAATAAAACGCGATCGCCTGACTGGTTTCGATAATTTGTTTCCCCAATTTCAAAATCCCAGTTACGATCCCAACAACCGCTACAGTATCCCCTTTAATTGGGGGACAACCGGTTTACTTTACAATTCAGAAATACTCAACCCCCCACCAGAAGATTGGGAATATCTTTGGCAGAATCAAAAGCAATTATCAAAGCGGATGACGTTGTTAAATGATGTGCGAGAGGTGATGGGTGCAGTTTTGAAAATGCTGGGTTATTCCTTCAACTCAAAAAACGAAAGTGAAATCAAACAAGCTTATGAAAAATTGAAAACTCTGAAACCGGCGATCGCTGCTTTTGATACTGATGCATGGCGAAATCAAATTTTGGCAGGAGATTTAATATTGGCAATGTGTTACTCCGCAGATGGGGTAAAAATAAGTAAAGAAAATCCTAAACTCAAATATGTAGCTCCCCGCAGTGGTTCTTCGTTATGGACTGATACGATTGTAATTCCCAAAACAGCCCCGAATATCGATGGAGCTTATGCTTGGATTAACTTTATCTTACAACCACAAGTAGCCGCACAAATCAGTGAACGTTTAGGTATTTCCACCCCCAATCGCGCCGGATTTGAGCAATTACCAAAAAGTTTACAGAACAATGCAACTTTATTTCCCTCAGAGTCGGTTTTAGAGAAGTGCGAACGCGCGACTCCTTTGGGACAATTTGAAGAAGTTTACGAACGCTACTGGACACAATTAACCAGCGGCTAAAATAGTTAGGAATTAACGGAACAACTAATAACTAACAACTAACAATTAACTAACTAACTCAATTTTGTGTCTACCCAAACTCATCGTTCTCAACTAAATTCCTCAAGCGATATCGCTCAATTGCCAAAAATGCATCGCTCAAATTTTAACTGGCTGCAACCGTTGGCATTACTTGCGCCATCTGGCGTTTGGTTGTTACTTTTGCTAGTTTTACCAACACTGATAATTTTTGAGTTAAGTTTAGTACCGAATATTCGACCGGGGGATTTAGTAAATCCGAGTGGATTCGCTAATTATATTCGGATATTTGACCCAGTTTATCTGCAAGTAATTAAGCGATCGCTTTTTTTAGCGATCGCTACTACAATAATTTGTTTAATTTTGGCTTTACCTGTCGCTTATTGGATTGCTCAGATGGCACCTAAGCGCTGGCAAAATTTGCTTTTATTGGGGTTTGTTTTACCTTTGTGGACTTCTTCTTTACTTCGTTCTTATGCTTGGATTACAATACTCCGTCCGACTGGTTTACTTAATAGTTTACTCAGCAATTTAGGCTTGCCTAGATTAGATTTATTAAACCAGGATTCAGCAGTATTAATTGGTATGAGCTACGGCTTATTGCCTTATATGGTTTTAATTTTATACGCTTCTTTAGAAAAACTAGATAAGCGCTTGTTAGAAGCCGCAGCAGATTTAGGCGCAAATCCTGTACAAGCTTTTTGGCAAGTGACTGTACCTCAAACTTTACCAGGAATTGCTGCTGGTTCAATGTTGGTATTCATTACCGGATTGGGGGATTTTGTCGATCCAGAATTACTCGGTGGTGCTTCGAGTATGACAGCCGCAAGATTGATTTATAACCAGTTTCTGGGATCTACCCAAAATTGGGGCTTTGGTTCAGCTTTAAGTATGACAATAATTTTAGTTGTGAGTATAGCGATCGCGCTTTTAATTAAATTTGGTGATGCTGCACCCAAACAATAAAAATTAAACAATTAAATAAGTGGACATAATTAAAGATGAGTTCGTAGTCAGCGATTTATCGCTCTGCTAAAGCATTTTAAAGACCATCATCAAGGTAACTTATACATAATGTTAATTATGCATAACTACCTGAGTCAAATTATCAACATCTTTGCTGATTAAACCCTCAACAGTAGATAGAAACTCATTCTCTAAATAAGGCTTAGTCAAGTAAGCATTTGCGCCTAATGCTTGTGCCAATTGGCGATGTTTTTCTGCACTGCGAGAAGTAAGAACAACTACAGGTTTTTTTATCAATTTTGGGTTTTGACGGATATTGCTTAATAACTCAAAACCATTCATTCGCGGCATTTCCAAATCGCAAATTACAACCTGAATTTCCGGATGCAACTCCAACTTTTCTAAAGCATCTACACCATTTTCGGCTTGTAATACTTGGTAGCCAGATTTTTGTAAGGTGAGAGAAAGGGTTTGGCGGAGACTAATTGCATCATCTACTACTAAAATTACTTTTAGTGAGTTGTTATTTGGCGTTAATTGACTAGGCTGCTTGCTTGCAGCAGATGGATTAAGTAGTGGTGTATATTGAAAAGTTAAACCTGAAGGTAAAGCTTTTTTATTTAATAAATGTGTTGTTGGCTGGGTCATAACATCAAGTGTTGCTTGCATTTCACCAGACTGTAGCAGGAGGGAACTATCAATTACTAAAATGAGAGTACCATTCGGTAAACTACTACAACCATAAACATATTTCGGGGGAGCGATCGCATTTCCTAAAGGTCTGATTACTAGTTCTTGTTCACCGATTATTTGGTCAACTTCTAAACCCAAAACTTCTTGATTTCGCCGTATCAAAAGCAGAGGATTAGACTTTACTACTGTGTCATAATTCGTTGGGTGATTCTGCGATATACTCCCGCTAGCAAATGAACCATTATAGTTTATCAACTCTGAAAGTTTACGCAGGCTAACCATCCGTTCATCCTTGCCTGTGTTCCAGTACAAGACTTTTTTGCTTTCAAATTCCTTGATTTGCTCACTAGAGGGAATCAAGATTTTTTCAATCCTATCCAACAGCAAGGCATATATAGCACCCCCTGCTTGAACTAACATTAATCTATCAGTAGTCATAGAAAAAGGAATTTTAAGTATGAAAGTTGTTCCCTGATTGGGCAATGATTGAACTGAAATAGAACCATTAAGTGCCAGCAATTGAGAGCGTACAATGTCCAACCCCATACCGCGTCCAGAAATTTCACTCACCTTACCAGCGGTGGAAAATCCCGGTGAAAACATTAACTCTAACAGTTCAGATTCAGTCGGGTTAGAAGTATAGCCTCTAGCTTTATCGTTAGGGGGTATAAGACCTAATTCAATCGCTTTATGATGAATCTTTTCTAAGTTCAAACCTTGACCATCATCGCGGACTTCAATGATAGTTTGACTACCTTGATGATAAGCACGAATTTCAATAACACCTTGTTCGGGTTTTTGGCGATCGCCGCGAATTTCCGGAGATTCAATTCCATGGTCAAAAGCATTACGTACCAAGTGCAATAAAGGATCGTATAATTTTTCGGCGATCGCTTTATCGACTAACACACCTGTTCCAGTAAGTTTCAATTCTACAATTTTGTTATAAACATTCCCCAAATTCTGTACCATCTGCGGAAAACGTTCCAAAATATTCCCCAAAGGTGACATTCGCGCTTCCACAAGATTATCAATAATACCTAATGCTAAACGCTGTTTTTTCTCGTGAATTTGAATCGATTCTCTGAGCAATAAATCAAGGGATTCTGTAGTTTCTTGCAATTGCAGCGTCTCTTCTAAAGCTGAATACAATACCAGATTAAATTCTGTATATTCATCCATTTCCAAAGAGTCGAAGTCCACCGTCGCAAAATTTTGCCGATTTTGTAGAGTGAAATTTTGCAAATGTAGTGGCAAATCGCGTAATTGATTTAAAGTCGTTTGGTGTCTATCAAGTTGCTGGAATAATTGTTCAATTTTTTCTGTAAGTTGTTCATCTTGCAAAGTCCGCCGTTTGTGATAAATTAGTAATTCTCCTGCCAGATAATTAAGGCGTTGCAGTCCCTCTACATCCACTCGAACAAATGAACGTTGTCGATAATTTTTAGTTTGAGTAGGCTGGGTTTTTTCTTCGATTTTTTTGTTAATATTTGCAGTTGAATCAGGGACGACTTCAACAAATGCTTCGGTAATATCTGAAATTTGTTGCTGACTAACAGTTAATAAATCACTGATTTCTGAAGCCTCATAATTGTTAAGTTCTAATTTAGTTTTGGTTGTTAAAACTTTAGTACCAGGGGTAATTTCTTCTCCCCATATTGCCTCTAAACTGTTGTCAGTCGATTCCAGAGGTGCAGGTGTAAATATTTCTTTGATTTCTAACAGTTTTTGTAATTTATTATTATCAAGCCATTTTTTTTCTTGGGCAGTGACAAAAGGATAATTTTTATATTTTTTTGCTAATGTACTAATTTTATTTTGTAATAATTGAATGACTGGTATATCGCTATCAGCGTTTTGATACTGATATTTAGCAACCGCAAGAATAATAGTTAAAACTACGCCTTGGCGATAAAGCGATAGGCTCTGGCTATCTTCTTGATTGTGCAAAAAGTCAAAAAATTCTTTTAGCCAATTTTCCAGATAAGTGACCGGATTTTCTACATCTGTGGGTACAAGCAGAGACAAACTCAATTCTTGTTCAGCAATGTCTTTTTCATGATTAAACCATCCGAAAATGTAGCGGATTACTTTTAAATAAAACTTGGCTAATGCTGGTTGTAACAGTGTATTATTAGCTTCTTGGGTAAAATATTTGTATAGTTCTTGAATTTGGCTTCTTAAAGATGTGATGACAATCGATGGAGCGAAAGAGTTTATAAAAGATGATTTATCTGGCAGTTCATTTGTTACACCTGTTAACTTGAAGTCCTCGATTGCCTTATTAGTTAAATCTGTCAACGACAGGTTATCACTTGCGAGTGTTGTGAATTTTTGCAAAGCTAGGGAAGGTTCTCCACCACGAGAGCGATCGCCTGCTAAAACTGCTTCTCGTGCTTGGTGCAAATCTACAACGGCAATTTCCCCAATTTGACGCGCTTGGGTAGGATTATTTTCCAGCGCAGCAAGAATTGTTTGGGCAAGTTCTCCAAACCCAGGCAAATTTAGAGATTCTGCCAAACCGACAAACACCTCAGCTTGAGAACGTAATAAATTGACGAGTTCAGCATTATCTGGTGGATCTTTAATAATTTGCACCATGCTTTCTAAACGTTGTCCGACTCCCACTTCAAAGACAGACTGAACAATGTCAAATCCCAATTCTATCGAAGTAGGAATATAAGTCTCAGCGCCAAAAGCATCACCCAGTTTTTGTTGCAACTGTGCAAAGACTGAAGCTGCTCGTTGAAGAATTTCTTCATCATTAATAGAACTTCCGTTCAGTTCTGCCGTTAATGGTAAGCGCAAACATTCGTAAGCTTGTAATAGAAGAGTTTGTAACTCGTTATCAATAACCAAATCTGGGTTATAAAGAGCCTTAAATACATCTTCTAAATAATGAGCTACAGTTTTAATTACCTCTAATTCAACGTTAGCGGCTCCCCCTTTAATTGTATGAGTTGCCCGCATTAAATTATGTACTTTAGCAATACTATAACCTTCCGATAAGCTGAAGAGTTCTAGCTCAATAACTTGGAGTAATTCTGGGGCTTCTGTTAAAAAGTAAATGTAGCCTTGTTGGCGAATTGAAGGATCGGTAATCATATTTTAGATTTTGGATTTTGGATTTATTGCGTAAGGTTTTAATTGATGCCACTGTCATTGCCAGAATTTCGTTTGCTTCTGACATCAGAGGGTTTAGTTTATCTGGTGGTAATAAACCAGCCTCAACAATGAGTTCCATCCAATAAAGAGTTTCATCGGCTTCTTCTTCCACCAAGCTGAGTTTAGCAATAACATCGGCGATTGATTTACCGCGACATGCTGACCGATAATTAGCTCCCACAGATGTTGCTGAACGGATTAATTGCTTACCAATTACCTCTGCGGCTCGGCTCTGTGGGAGGGCTTCTACCAAGCGGATTACTCGCAATGCTAGATGCTTTGTTCTCCGCTTGAAATCCTCCTCATTCATAATCCAAAATCCAAAATCCAAAATCTAAAATTCAGTTGACTTTAAACTTACTTGCACTCGCCAATAATTCTTGCGCCATTCCTGATAAGTGTTGAAAAACAGTGGCAATTTCGTTAGCTTCTGTGGAAGTACTGTTAGCAATTGTTGCTACATCTTTCATTGAAGCTGTTACCGATACAGATTGCGTCAATTGTGTTTGGGTAGCTTCGGTAATTCGCTGTAGTAACTGACTAATTTCAGCAGTAGCCGCGACGATCGCATTCAAGTTTTGCCTGGTTTCATTCACTAGATTTGTACCTTCTACAACCTGCTGAATTCCTGTTTCCATTGCGGCTGCAACTTCCCCTGTTTCAGCTTGAATTTCCTGGACTAATTTTTCAATTTCTATCGTCGCTGCGGCTGATTGGCGAGACAAAGAACGTACTTCATCAGCTACAACTGCAAAACCTTTGCCATATTCACCCGCACGAGTCGCTTCAATAGCGGCATTTAGAGCTAATACGTTTGTCTGCGTGGCAAAATTACTAATCAAATTCACCACTTTGGAGATTTTCTGTGAAGATTCACTCAGACGTTTAATCTTTTTGCTGGTTTGAGCAACAGTTTCGCGAATTCCTTGGATTGCTTCTACAGTCCGGTTCATCGCTGCATCCCCAGATTCTACAGTTTGGTTGGCTTGTTGCACTGTTACTTGTACCAACTCTGCATTAGCCACTACACCTTGAGTCGAGTCCACCATCTGTTGAATCTCGCCTAAAGCTTCGTTAATTTCTTCGGACTGTTGCTTTGCCAAGGTTGTTAGTGTCCCTAATGAAGCATTGCTGTTACTAGAAGTTTGGGCGACTTGTTGAGCGGCTGACTGCACCTGGATGACAATTTGCCGCAACGCTTGCAGGGTATTATTGTAAGCATCGGCGATGGTGCCTAACTCGTCTTCTGTAATTGGCGCACGCACGGTCAAGTCTCCGTTGAGGGCAGGTCTGACTGCACTGAGTAACTGCATGGCTCCTTTCTGCAATAACTCTTTGGCAGCTTTGTCTTTGGCTGCTGCTTCTGTTAGTTGTGCCGATTGTGTTTGTAGTTGTTGCAGATATTCAGCTTGTTGTAATGCTATGCCCAACTGGTCGCCAATTTGTGACAACAATTTGACTTCTGATTCTTCCCATTCACGCGGACTCTTATTTTCATAAGCTGCTAACATTCCCCAGAGTTTTTGTCCCTGAAAAATCGGGACGATCGCATAAGCTTTAGCTTCATACTCTTCCAAAACCTCTATGTAACAAGCCGAAAATCCCGCTTTGTAGATATCTGCAACCGCATAGGTTTGTTTATCACGGAATCTCCCACCTTGGGTTTGTTGTAAGTATGTGTCTGCAATTGTTTTGCTGTTTGCCTGTAGCTTGCTACTTTGAATCAGCGTTTGCATTGCATTGCAATTAGTAACGCTCTCTTGCAAGGGTTCGACTTTATACTGTTTTTCTAGCAAATCGCTCCAGCCAGTAGTAACAGATTCAGAAATAAATTCGCCACTCCAATCTGAATTGAAACGATAAACGGCTACACGGTCGGTGTTGAGTAGCGATCGCACTTCTTTTGTGGATGTAGTGAAAATTGCTTCAATGTCTGGGGATTGCCTGATTTTATCAATGATTTTGGCGACAGCGCGATCGCGTTCTGCTGTCTTTGCGACTTCGCGAGATTGTCGCTGCAACTGCTCTAAGGTTTCTGTTTGTTGCATCGCTACTCCTAGCAGCACAGCAATCTGCGTCATTACATTTACTTCAAACTCTTCCCAATGTCTTGCTTGGGAGTTTTGATAATTAGCTAGCAAACCCCAAAGTTTGCCTTCTTTAAAAATGGGAACAGTCAGATAAGCTTTTGCTTCAAATTGTTCTAAAAGTTGGATGTAGCAAGCAGGAAAACCAGCTTTGTAGATATCATCAATCACAAAACTAGTTTTCTGTTGATAACGACCTCCTTTATTTTCTTGTAAATAAGTATCTTTAACGTTAACTCCTACAAGACTACGAAAGCTATTGCAATCACCGTTATCTCGCAGCATACCTTGTTGAAATTGTTGTTCTCTAAAAGGAATCCAAGCTTTGCCAACAGATTCAGCCACAAATTCCCCACTCCAATCAGCATTGAAGCGATAAACAACGGTGCGATCCACTTGCAATAACCGGCGAACTTCAGCCGCTGTAGTTTGCAAAATATTAGCAAATACCGAAGATTCTGTCACTTTTTCTGCTAGTGCTTCTCCAATTTGACGAGTGAGGAAAATTAGATTTTGCTGACGATCGGCTGTGCGAGCAAGTTTTTGGGATTGCTCTTGAGTTTGTTGAATGTATTCTACTTGTGAGACAGCTACGCCAAATTGCACACCAATTTGAGTTAACAAATTGACTTCCCTAACTTGCCAATCACGAGTTCCTGAGTTTTGATAAGCTGCTAGCAAACCCCATAATTGTTGTCCGGAAAATACAGGAACAATCATATATGCCTTCGCTTCAAATTGCTCCAAAATGTCTATATGACAAGGAGAATGACCAACTTGGTAAATGTCATTAACTGCAAATGGTTCATTCTTACGGTAACGTCCTCCCTGAGTTTCTTTTAGGTGAGTATCTTCCCAAACAGTTTTAATACCTTGTCCTACCAATTTGACCCAACTATTAGCTACAGACTCAGCGACAAACTCGCCACTAAAATCGGGGTTAAAACGATATACTGCTACGCGATCGCATTGCAATAACTGGCGTACTTCTTGAGTAGTTGTTTTAAAAATGCTATCTACATCTATGGATTGTCGAATGCGATTGATTACCTTAGTTAAAGCTGTTTCTTGTTCAGCTATCTGACTTAGTTCCTCAGATTTCAACCGCACTTGTTCCAGATTTTCTGCTTGGGATACAGCTACGGCAAAGCTTACCCCAAACTGATTCAATAATTTAACTTCCCAAGCTTGCCACTCACGAGTCTCTGAGTTTTGATAAGCTGCCAATAATCCCCATAATTTTTTACCACAAAATACAGGAACAATTACATATGCTTTGACTTCAAATTGTTCTAAAATATCTAGATGGCAAAGGGTATGATTTGCTTGATAAATGTCATTGACAACAAAGGTTTCATTATTGCGGTAACGTCCCCCTTGAGTTTCTTGCAAGTGGGTATCTTCCCAGACAGTTTTAATTCCGAGTCCGACAACTTTCACCCATTCATTACCTACAGACTCAGCGATAAATTCGCCACTCCAGTTAGGATGGAAGCGATATATTGCTACGCGATCGCATTGCAATAATTGACGTACTTCCTGAGTTGTTGTTTGGAATATTCTATCAAGATTTGATGCTCGTTGAATTTTCTCAATGACTTTGGTAACAGATGTATGTTCTAGTTGCTGCTGTTGCAGTTTCTTATCAAATTCAAAATCCTGCAATTTGTGGATGAACTCTGTAGTTATTTGAGATAGCAAGCTAATTTCAACTTCTTGCCATTGACGCGGTGCAACGCAATTTTGAACTACTAGTAAGCCCCAAATTTCTCCTTTTAATAAAATCGGTATACTCAAACTGGCTTTGATTTGAAATTTATCCAGCAGTTGCAATTGATAGGGAGTAATTTCTATTTTATTTGTATCTTCGATCGCAACAAAGTCTTCTGCTAAATAATCTCGACTTGCAGCTAAACCAAAAATTACGGCAGGAAGTTTTTCGCGACTTGCAGGTGTCCAACCGACTGTTTTTGACTCTGCTAATACAACACCATAATCAGAGGAATCAAAGCGATAAATGAGAGCGCGATCGCACGCAATTTTTTCTCTTACTTGTGCAGTAGTGATTTTTACTAACGTGTCTTGATCTGGAACTTGACGTATTTGCGTTGCCATCTCTTGCAACTGCCGTCGCCAACTTTTGAAATGCTGTTCGACAACGTTTAATTCGACGGATATTTGATTACTATAAATACTATTATCTATGT
>CASBQC010000256.1 GCA_949127805.1 Nostocales cyanobacterium PMM_0081 | reverse complement strand
GTTTTTACTTAAATTATCATATCGGACAAATCAACAGTAATAGAAAGCTGTTAAACATGATTATGGCGATTTATCCGATATGATATCACACATATTGTAGAGACGTTCCGCCGGAACGTCTTAATTGCAAGTATTATCGCATCTATCGACTTTTGCCCAAACTTTTTTGGCAAGTGGAGTGCTATTGGAAGTTAGAAATTCTACTTTAAGAATCTTTAGCTTTTCTTGTGGCTTAAGAACAGCTAAAGCTTCTTCTTTATAATTAAAGTTAGCTGCATTTGGTTTATTCTTCCTTAACCTTACCCCCGGTTTAACAGTTACAGTTACTATTGACCCTAGTGATGGCACAACAGGAGAATTAGTATACTGTGAACCTTTGATAAAAGGCTTTCCAATCAATGTAGAATCGGGAGCGTTATTGATATTACCGATAAAAATCCAACCTTGATTAACTGTTTCTGGTTTAGTTTCTCCGGTTGGACTTATACTTTGATTAAAATCTAATGCTTGTGTTCCTAAAAATTTTTGTTTTGGACTTAATCCTAAGGATACACCCATAAAAGCTATAGTAATTGCTCCGACAAGAATTCCAGTAATTGTTTGAATTTTTTGGGATTTAGGCTGGTGAGCAATTTCTTCTTGTCTTTGTTCAATATTATTATACTCAATCGCTTTTACGTCTGTATCGTCAAAATTATGAGAGGTTTCTTTTGGCTGCTCCTTAACAGCATTATTAAAAAAAAGCTCTTGGCTTGACTTTAAAGGTTGCACTGTAACCAGCGGTTCATCTAGCTTGCTGTTGTGATTATTAAATAACTCCACCTGTTCAATATCTTTTATCGCTTCTACACTTGTTTGGGAGGGTTTGACCTCCTCGACTGTATCTTTTACGGCTGATTCTACACTGTTTGCTGTTACCTGCTCAAGTGTATCTTTTACGGCTGATTCTACACTATTTACAGTTTGCTTAACAGCCTCAGCAACACTCCACGCTGCACCAACTACAGACGGCTTAACTTCCTCAACTGTATCTCTAACTGCATTTACTACACTGACTACAGAAGGCTTGACCTCTTCAACTGTATCCTTGAGTGCATTTCCGACATCGGCTACACTGTCGTTAACAGCCTCAGCTACACTCTTGGCTGCGTCCGCTACACTTTCTATAGTGTTGATAGCGCGGTTAATACGTTGAGCTGTACCCTTCCCGACTAAAGCACCAGCTGCTGTGCCGATTACACAACCAAAAACTCCTCCAACTCTGCGACCGAGTAAACCACCAATTGCCGCTCCAACTAACCCACCACCTATACCTGTACCTCCCGGATGAGCGACATGTTGTTTTCTAATGCGGTCAGGGTTTTGGTCATGCATATTTACAGGCTGCTTGCGATCGCTCATACTAACGGTATTAATAACGACATTTGACATTCATGCCAATTTGGTTGTATGCAAAAAATAAATTACAAAGGTGGGAATTTCCCACCCTTGGCTTTACTCTTGGTTTTCCACTGGGACTAAAATGTAAGCCGTCTGATTATTAGGTACGTTGACACTCTCACTACCAGATGGCTTGACATCTACTGCACTCTTAGCTACGTCCACTGTACCTTTGATCGTGTCGTTAACGCCCTTAGCTGCACCCTTGACGATCTCCGCTGTATTTTTGACAGTGCTGTTAACACCGATAGCTGCACCGCTGACAGTATCCATTGTATTTTTTACAGTATCATTAACGCCCAAAGCTGTACCCTTGACAGCAGTGGCTACATCTTCAACGCTGCTGTCAACACCCTCAGCTACAGTGTTTATTGCGTTCCCTATATCTTTTACAGTTTGGTTAAAACCGTCAGCAACACCCTTGACTGTGTTCCCGACATTTTTTACAGTCTGATTAACTTTTTCGGCTGTACCCTTAATAGCTAAAGCTCCAGCGATCGCACCTAACGCAGCACCTACGAGTGTTCCAAGCGCTATTTTAGAAAAGCCATTATTCATGTCTCTATCTACTTCATAAACATCAGCTTGATCTGTAGTAGGATCAATATTTTCTTGAGGCTGATCCAAAAGCTGCTGGTTTCCATTGTTCATAATCGTTTCCTCTTAGGCAAAACTCAATTAATTTTTATTTAGCTACACAGCAATCATGCAGTATTTTCACTAAAGAAGTCTGAAGGGTAAAGGATGAAGTATGAAGGATAAGTTCATATTTTTTAGATTTCATACTTCATACAAAGCGCCTTCAAGTTGACCTTTTTTTGTTTTTTTTGACAAAATTAAAGTGGTGAAAACTCTCATTTTAATTGATATAACTTGGGAGTTTTCTATGTTTGCAGGTAGTCTTAAAGATGCAAGTAAAAAACTGTGGTTTCTCCTGACATTTCTAAGACTACCTTCATTTATTGTCTAAGTTTGATTTCTGACTTTCCGAATGTCGGTTGTCTATTTGTATTCATCAAACCGAGCAATTTCTTCCTCAAGCGACTCGTCTTCAGAATTTCTTAACACTCCCCCGTCTGATGGCAGGATTAGCTCAACTCCAGGTCGTGTCTGCTCTTGACCAGAAACGTAGATCATCGGTGTACGATCTATCTCGGTTTGATCGTTTTTCTGCTGATTGCTGGCAAACCTCTGATCTTGATATTGATTGCCCGGATTTTCTAATGACTTGCTAGCATTATCCGCTGCACCTTGTACAGCTTGGTTAACACCCTGCGCTGTATTTTGTACTGCGTCGATTGTACCCACTGCGGTTTGTTTAGCTGTCTCAGCGGCACTGTTTACTGTATCTTTTGTTATCTCTGCTGCACCTTGTACAACTTGGTTAACACCCTGTGCTGTACTTTGTACTGCATCCAGTGTACCTGCTACGGTTTGCTTGGCTACGTCAGCGACGGTGTTTGCTGCATCCTTGGCTATGTCCGCTCCAGCTTTTACAACTTGACCAACACCTTCGGCTGTATTCTGTACTGCGTCGATTGTACCCGCTACAGTTTGCTTGGCTAAGTCAGCGGCACCTTCTGCCGTGTCTACTACACCACCTACAACAGCTTGGGTAGCACCTTCAGCGACACTCTTTGCCGCTTCTCCTAGACCTTTTGCTGTCTGACCAAGACCTTCACCAATAGTCTTTGATGCATCTCCTAAACCTTTTACAGCAGTGTTAAAGCCGTGAGCTATTCTTTTACCAGCCCAAGCACCAGCTAATGAACCCAAGGTACCACCAATGAGTCCACCTATCAATGCTCTAGTTAATGCCGGATTAATGCCTTTTTTAGCATCAACTTCAGGCTTAGTTGAAGAAGCATTTGCTTGTGTATTTATCCCAGCATTTATATTTGCGGAACCACCAGAAGGTTGATTGCCGATTGCGCTGTTAGCATCTTGAGTTCCATAGGTTGCGGAACCAGCATTAGGTTGAGCGGTTGCGCGGTTAACATCTTGGTTTCCATAGTTTGCGGAACCAGAATAAGGTTGACCGGTTGCGGGGTTAATATCTTGGGTTCCATAGTTTGCGGAACCAGAATAAGGTTGATCGCTAACTACAATTACGCGATTAGCATTTTCATCTTGCTGATTTAAATCCTGTCTGTTCTGAACCATAATAATGAACTCCTTAAGTAAAAGGTTTAGCGCCGATATGTAAATTGTTTACCCAGTGCTAATTTAACAATTAAACTTAACGAGTTAACCGCTCTAAAGGCAGACATACCAAATTACAAAGTCTGTCTGAAGTCGCAATTACACAAGCTATTAAGCTATGTAACAAATTATGAGAAACTCATGTATTTTTTGGACATAAAGAGTTTACAAACAAGTCAAGTTTCTAAGTGTCTTTTTATATCAGTGATAAAAGTGTTCGACTATACAAACCATTTTCATAAATAAAGGCAGTTGTTATCAATAGTTAATGAAAAAGTGAATCTACCTAAATAGTTTTTTTTTCACCGCTGGAAATATTTTCATTATGTTTTGCTAATAAGAGAAGATATTTTTCGTTGGTTTTGGCTTGTATCCATTTTTCTTTAAATATGGCTGCGGATTCGGCTTTTACTGGGTCTACTTCATTAGGTAAGATATCTTTTCGCGCTTGCAGTTGTGCTTCTGGTGAAGTTTCTTTTTGCGGGTTGGTTTTGTATTTTCTGCCACTTTTGTGATTAGCATAGCGACGCGATCGCGTATAACCCATTTGGATAAACTTTCGTGCCATATCTGCACCGACAAAATCATCTTGTTCCAAATAAGCAAGAAACATCTCGTATATTTTTTGACTCGACTCTCTCGCAATATCGGGAGTCTTAAATCGCCAATGAGGAAGAATCTCTGATTTGTAGGGTTCTACCAAAAGTACACCCTGTTCACCTTTGCCAACGCGATACAGTTCCGGATGTTGGCGAAAGTCGATATTCTTAAAGTCTAAAGAATAATCAAATTGCATCATAGCCTTTTATGATGAATAATAAACTTGAAGAAACGAACTTTGCTTCTATCTTAGGTAAGTAATTGAGTCATACCATGCTATCTAGCACCACTTCGGGTCCTACACTTGTCGTCGGAAATTTGCGTCGCGTGCATCATATTGCCTTAAATGTGCATGATATGCAAGCTTCTCGCCACTTTTACAGCACAATCTTGGGTTTGCATGAACTTACAGGTGAAGAAGTTCCGAAAACCTTAGTTGAGTTGGTAGCACAAGGTAAAGTTGCCAACTTCGTCACTCCAGATGGGACAATCCTCGATTTATTTTGGGAACCGGAATTATCACCACCCGATCCAAATCCAGAACAGACGTTTACTAGAGCATATCATTTGGCGTTTGACATCGAGCCGCAATTATTTGAGCAAGCGGTGGCAGTAATTAGAGAAAATAAAATAGCGATCGCACACGGTCCAGTCACCCGTCCCACAGGTAGAGGCATATATTTTTACGACCCCGATGGCTTTATGATTGAAATTCGTTGCGATCCGGATGATGTTAATCGGTAATCGGTAATCGGTAATCGGTAATGGAAAAAACAACGCTCCAACGCTCCACTCAACAACTAACAAATATGCAAATATTTCAAGTCATCGAAGAAGCATTAATCACAACACCACCAATTCCACACGATCCATATAAGGAGTCATTGAAAAATTGGGCAACGTATTGCCTGCGAGACAGAGGTTTCAAAGTAGTATATGCTCAAAATGCCGACTTTGCTATTGAACCCAAAGGCAGGGAAAAGCTTTATTTTAAAGTGACAACTAATGCAGATGATGTGGATGATTCTAGTAACTGGATAGTTTGGGATAGCTCAAAAAAAAGTGCCAGCATCATTCCACTATCTACATCAAAATAGAATTATTGCCCAAATCCGAATCAGCATATTTTGAACCACAGATTTATACCGATAATATCATGTCCGTTTAATTGACATTAATAAAAAATTTCTAAATCCTTGTAGAGACGTTCCGCTGTCCCCGTCTCTACATCATATGTAATTTCCTGTACATGATATAATTTATCTGCGTTTATCTGCGGTTTAATTTCAAATTCGTGCCTAATATACATTCAAACAATAATGGGACAACGACTATAAATAATCGTTGCCCCACAGATAGTATTACCTATCTAAGCGTTTAATTACGCAGGAATTAACACGGTATCAATGATGTGAATTACACCGTTATCAGCAGCAACATCTGGTGTTGCAACAGTGGCATCATTTATCTTCACACCACTAGAAGCGTCAATTTTCACATCACTTCCTTCAACTGTGGTCGCTGATTTTAGCTTAACCACGTCAGCTGCCATCACTTTGCCGGAAACGACATGATAAGTCAGGATTTTTGTGAGTTTGGGAATGTCCTTAAGTAGTGCGTCTACTGTGCCTGCGGGAAGCTTTGCAAATGCTGCATCAGTAGGTGCAAAGACAGTGAAAGGACCAGCGCCTTTAAGAGTATCTACTAAATTAGCAGCTTTGATTGCAGCAACTAGGGTACTGAAAGAACCAGCACTTACAGCGGTATCAATAATGTCAGCCAAGTTTTTTACCTAGTTTTGTGTAATCTACTAACCACTATAAACTACTTTTTGCAAAATGGTATTTACTGTTACAGATTTGTCGAATAAATTTAATTAATTTTATTCATAAATACAGAGACTAGTTTATACATTAAAAAGAATTTTAGATTTTAAGTAGATCAAGTGTCATAATTAGTAATATCACCAGATGCTGATTCTCTTACTAAAACGTTTGAGTGTGTATAGACCATGACAAATTATGCAAATTTAGTTCCAGAATTTGAAGAATTATTTAGACAAAAGCTAAAGCTAAATAATTGTCGGCTCGTAAAGAAAAGACAAGAGAATAATTACCAAATTACGACTCCAGCCAAAGACATTTTTTTGCTGTCTTGGCACGAATTTCCCGACGTTAACTTGATATATCAACCTGTTGGGGTACGCACAGAGCAAACTTTAGTTTATGAACGGGCTATTCGTTCCCATCTGAGTTTTTGTCTGAGTAGTATTCAGAATAAAGTTGCTTCTTGATTGCTATTATTGCTGAATTTTCAAGAAACACAAAGCAGTTATTCTAAAGGCACAGATTCATGTCTGCGGCTTTTCAAAGACCATTAGATGCTGCTGTGGTAGCAAGTTTTTGGTTTCGCGCCAAAGCAAACCAACAGCTTGCATCTCTTTTTTTGCTTGTTTCTGAGTCATCTTGTGCAAAGCTTTAATCATGACGAAGGGATTTTCGCCCCGGTATTCAACCAAAATCACTCTACCACCAGGTTTGAGGGCGCTGACAATTCCTTGCATCACTTCTAAGGGATATTCAAATTCGTGGTATGCATCGACCATTATCGCCAAATCGACACTTTCAGGCGGTAGGTTGGGGTTACTCACCGTTGCTAAAATCGGTTCAACGTTGCTGATATTTTTCTCTTGTTTCAAAGACTTAATAATATCTAACATTTCTGGCTGAATATCCACAGCAAACACCTTTCCTTTGGGAATTAACGGTGCGATGCGAAAGCTTAAATAACCTGTACCGGCGCCAATGTCTGCAACGACATCGTTAGGTTTGAGGTTGATGGCATTTATTATCAAACTTGGCTGTTCTTCCGCTTCACGTTGGGGTCTTTCTAGCCATGAGGCGCCGGTGTGTCCCATAACTTGGGCTATTTCTCGTCCTTGGTAAAATTTGCCGATACCGTCTGGACTATGGACAGACTTTTGTTGATATGTTGGGGATGAGGTAACTGCGATTGGTGACAGCGTAAGGTTAAGCAGCCAGCAGCCCAGTATTAGTAGGATAATTGCGGCGAGATATAAAAGGTTATTTTTCGGTTGATATTTCATATAATCTCCGTTACATGACACATAGGCGTTGCTGAATAGAAATATGAATCCGCATGTAGAGACGTAGCAGTGCTACGTCTGTTACAAGAATTTTGGTATTAGATGAAATCAGCAACGCCCACAAATATTGTAAAGACGTTTTGCCGGAACTTGTAGAGACGTTCCGCGCCCTACGTCTCTACGAGGGTTGCTACTGCCGAAAAATTTAAATTACAAACGGTTCTAAAGCGCGATCGCACCAATTTTCTCCAACCCGCTCTGCCACAAACGGTCTAATGATAAACTTGGGTGGGCAACCGGATTGTACATCAATTCGCACGAATGAGTAAGGCATTCGCCCATATGGTTTGTAGCCCTCGCGACCAACAAAAAGCAACGAATCCGCAATTTTACGTCTTGGACTGCCGTCAATTTCCTCAAAAGTTTCCATCAATTCTGTTCCCTCTTGGCGTTGGCGACGAGGATAATGACCGCTACCACCACTGATGATGCAGTTGATGTGCGAGTCTGCGTATCCAGTATCAGCGGTGCGGAGATATTCTAAGCAGTGTGCGTGACCGTTTAAGATTAAATCGACTATTGAACGTCCTTGAGTTAGGGAACCAACCTGAAGGGCAACTGCATCAAAACAAGCACGCAAGCGACGACGAACTGCTAATGTTTCTCCTTGCTGCCATTTAGTGCTTTCAGTGACGTAGGGTGGATGGTGAAAATAAATTATACGTCCGCGCACGTCTGAGGTATGCCAAGATTCAATTAATCTTTGTTTTAACCATTCGAGTTGTTCAAAGTCGATAGCAGAGGGTTTGTGAGATGCTAGTTGCTTCTCAATGTCAACTTTGATTTCATTGATTTCGTTTAATTTGGCACTGAGTTCATCGAGTTGTTCGGCTTCTTTGGGGATATCTAGGTTGAGGCGATCGCACATTACCAAAATCTCTGATTCTTCTTGGTCTATTTCCCGCCGACGTTTTTCTAATTCATGGCGCTTAATTTCCCCTTCTTTGGTTGCCGGCAGCGGTAATGGTTCTTTAAAAGTATTCGAGTCGAGGGCGAAAAAGTCAATACCGCCGTAACGAAACGTATAATAGCGGTTGGGCAAGCGGGTAAAGTGTCCGGGTTGATAACGCAAACAGCGCCCGGTGTCACTTTTGGCAGTATAATGGCTGTCGAGGTGACGTTCTAACTCTTTAGGAGAAGCGATCGCCTGCAAATAATCAAGAAATGCTTTTGCATAAGCATTGCCTTGATAGGAACCATGCCAGCCTATTTCAATCTCTTTATAGCGGAACATCCGACGTAGCGGTTGGGTTGTTCCCGTCAGCCAGCGATACATCAACGGTACATCGTAGTAATCGTGATTGCCAAGGACAGGTAATATTGGTAAATTGAAGACCATGCGATCGTAACGAATGCTTTTAGGATTCTCACCACCCTCCAAAAACTCGCGGTAAGGCTCAATAAAGTTTGAGGAATAATACTCATGGGAACCGACCACATAAATTACATCCCCCGTATGCAACACAAAACGGCAAGAATCGCGGTGTCTCAGCATTAATTCCGCAATTTTTCGTTGGGGATGTTCGCCATAATGGGACTTAGTGCCAGTATCACCGATAACCATAAAGGAAAAATCTGGGCGATCGTCTCTACCGTCATCCAAAACCATGCTGGTTTGGTCAATTCCTCGTGAGACAATACTCGAATGATTCCATCGCACTCGTTCCTTCATCTTTTGGATTTTCACTGGAATCGGTGGATCGAATATCAATTTCATGGTAGATACTCCCAAATTTGAGTTTACTTTGGTAGCTTCGTAGTGAGGACTGAAGTCCTCATCTTATGAGATAAGGACTTCAGTCCTTACTACGATGTTTTTTTATGGGTAGTTAAGCGAACATGCTCTGAACAAGAACTTTCATGCTCTGAACAAGAACTTTCATGCTCTGAACAAGAACTTTCATGCTCTGAACAAGAACTTTCATGCTTTGAACAAGAACTTTTATGCTTTGAACAAGAACTTTTATGCTTTGAACAGAAACTTTCATGCTTTGAAC
>CASBQC010000255.1 GCA_949127805.1 Nostocales cyanobacterium PMM_0081 | reverse complement strand
CACCCTTCATCCTTCACCCTTCACCCTTCATCCTTCACCCTTCATCCTTCACCCTTCACCCTTCATCCTTCACCCTTCACCCTTCATCCTTCATCCTTTCATAAAACGCCATGCAAAACCGCACTTTAAGAACAACTAACATCGGACAACCATTAAATACTCAAATTCACGACATCCGCAAGCCTTTTCTGGAAATTAAAGATGTTTGTAAAGTCTATCCGACAAAGCAAGGACCCTTCACCGTACTCGACGGTGTTAACCTGAATGTCGGACAAGGTGAATTTATTTGCGTCATCGGTCACTCTGGCTGTGGCAAATCGACGCTGTTAAATATGGTATCCGGTTTTAACTTTCCCACTTCCGGACAAGTGCTGTTAGAAGGACAACCGATTACCAAACCGGGTCCTGATCGCATGGTTGTCTTCCAAAATTATGCCTTGTTACCTTGGCGGACTGCTTTTGAAAATATATACTTGGCAGTTAACGCGGTTTCTCCCAACAAACCCGAAGCCGAAAAAAGAGCGATCGTCCGCGATCATTTAACGATGGTGGGATTAGCTGATGCAATGGACAAAAAACCACCGCAACTGTCTGGGGGGATGAGACAGCGGGTTTCTATCGCTCGTGCTTTGGCAATTCGTCCCAAAGTGTTAATTTTAGATGAACCTTTTGGGGCGCTAGATGCTATTACCAAAGAAGAGTTACAAGAAGAATTGCTGAAAATCTGGGGTGATAACCGCTGTACAGTGTTGATGATTACCCATGATATTGATGAAGCGCTCTTTTTAGCAGATAAATTGGTGATGATGACCAACGGTCCACATGCGAAGATTGGCGAAGTGATGTCCATTCCATTTTCGCGTCCACGCGATCGCTCTCGCATTATGGAAGATCCTCAATATTATCAACTGCGTAACTATGCTTTAGATTTCCTCTTTAACCGCTTTGCCCATGATGATGTAGGTTAGCATCTTTTCACAGAACGCGGAATGCACCAATGCCCCTACTCTTCTAGGGTAAGGGCGTTGTGCATACAAAGTCCACCTACGCGGACTACAGAATTTAACTTAAATAATCAAAATTACGTTCTTCGATCGCCACTTCAAACTCCTCTAAAGCCTGTACGGTGCCGACTTTCCAACCTCGCTCTATTGTCGCGGGTATGATTTGAGTCAGAGGAATATTTGGAAAAGTGGGACTATTATCTGATTTGATGTAATTTCCATCCCTCAAAAGATAGATACTCAGGTTGCCGCTATCGTAAATCCATAATTGCGGAACAGCGATCGCTTCATAGGCATTGAGTGTAGTAATAGAAGTCACATCTATCTCAATTGCCAAATCTGGGGGAGGATCATCTGGTTCCAGTCGGCGCCGAGTCATCATGCGCTGGTAATTTTCGATGTAAAAGCAAGCATCTGGTTCCACCCCCGCTATATTCAAGCGCTTGAAGGTAGTGGAACCAAAAGGTTCATACTTTTTACCTGTCTTCTTCAGCAAGATTTTTACAATGTCTGAGATTAAATCTTTTGGCTTTTCGTGTTCGGGTAGGGGAACCATGATTTCCAACGTACACTTGCTGTAGGCAACTCGTAGCGATCGCTTTTCTCCCAATTCAAGCAAGATAGACTCAAATTCCTCCCAAGTAACATCCTGGATAGTCACTGCACTTCCAGGAGATAGCCGCATTTGGCTGACAGGTTTAACTACGGGGAATACAGCAGTCATAGTCGAATGACACAATCCTGGTTGACTATTTCAATATTAGTGGTGAATCAGTCGTTAGTAGTTGATTGTCTCCCCCCCCTCCCGATAATATTTTTTCTTTACGTACCAGCATTTTGATAAGTTAGTACATAAGTTGAAAATAATTACGTTTAACGCAAGAGGGGATTACGTTGAGTTACAACCCAGATGCCATTGCCCCCCACGGTGGACAGTTGGTAAATCGCATTGCTAGCGCAGAACAAAGAGAAGAATTTCTCTCCAAAGCTGATGTTTTGCCGCAAGTGCAGCTTGATGAGCGAGCTGTTTCTGATTTAGAAATGATCGCGATCGGTGCTTTTAGTCCTCTCACGGGTTTTATGAATCAAGAGGACTACGATCGCGTAGTCAGCCAAATGCGTCTCGCCAACGGTTCGCCGTGGTCAATTCCCATTACACTGTCGGTAACTGAAGAAATTGCTTCTTCCCTTACCGAAGGCAGGTTAATTCGCTTGGATAACCCCGCAGGTGAGTTTATCGGGGTTTTGCAACTCACGCAAAAGTACCACTACGACAAAAAGCGCGAAGCAATTAATGTCTACCGCACCGATGATCTAAACCATCCAGGAGTGCAAGTACTATATAACCAAGGTTCTGTACATCTCGCCGGCGACATCTGGCTATTGCAGCGCAAACCCCATCCTCAGTTTCCTACCTACCAAATCGATCCAGTCGCATCACGAGAGATGTTTAAAGTCAATGGCTGGAAGACAATTGTTGGTTTTCAAACTCGCAACCCGATCCACCGCGCTCATGAATATATCCAAAAGTGCGCTTTAGAAACAGTGGATGCTTTATTTTTGCATCCTTTGGTCGGGGCGACGAAAGATGATGACATTGCCGCTGATGTGCGGATGCGTTGTTATGAAATTTTGCTGGAACATTATTATCCGCGCGATCGCGTAACTTTAGCAATCAATCCCGCAGCAATGCGTTATGCAGGTCCGCGTGAAGCGATTTTTCATGCTTTAGTCCGCAAAAACTACGGCTGTACTCACTTTATCGTCGGACGGGATCATGCTGGGGTGGGTAATTATTACGGCACATATGATGCTCAACATATCTTTGATGAGTTCGATGCCAGTGAATTAGGGATTGTGCCGATGAAGTTTGAACACGCTTTCTATTGTACGCGCACCAAGCAAATGGCGACGACGAAAACCAGTCCCAGCAAGCCAGAAGAACGTATTCACCTGTCGGGAACGAAAGTCCGCGAAATGCTGCGTCGGGGTGAATCACCTCCACCAGAATTCTCTCGTCCGGAAGTAGCAGCAGAGTTGACACGGGCAATGAGCGTGCAAGATAACTGGTGTATGCACATTTAGTAAACTTAAACAAGCCTAAGTTTTTCTTTACCCTATAGACTTCAGCCCTTTAAGCTGATAGCTAATGTTCCTTAAACCCGAAGTGGCTCCTAGTAGGGTAAGTTAATAACTAATGATGAAGCGACGAACGTTTTTACAACGGATTGGCTTTATACTCGCAGCGTTGGGAGTGACTGAGGCTGGGTGGTTGTCCTTAGGTAATCGCTATTACCAAGCTTTGGCACAACCCAGCCGGCGTAAACTGGCATTATTGATCGGCATCAATAAATATCCCCAAAATTTAGCACTTGGTGGTTGTTTAACTGATGTCGAACTGCAAAAAGAACTTTTGATTTACCGCTTTGGCTTTCGAGAGTCAGATATTTTGACTTTGACTGATGAACAAGCTACAAGAGTTGCGATTGAAAATGCTTTTTTAAATCATTTTGTGGATGCTAAACCATCGGATGTAGTGTTGTTCCACTTTAGCGGTTATGGCAGCCGCGTCAAATTGAAAGCACCAGAACAAGCGATCGCTAACACTCTCATTCCTTTTGATGGAACTTACGTATCACAAAAGAGTCCAACAGTCAATTGTTTATTAGAAGAAACGTTGATGTTATTGTGGCGATCGCTGAATGCACGAGTAACAGCAATACTCGATACTAGCTATCATGGGTCAATAAGAAGTAGTTTAACAGCATCGCGAATTCGCGCCTACCAAATGCCAGCACAGGCTGAACTCGCAGCAGAAGAACTCGAATTTCAAAAACAACTTCAAAGCAAAAGTATGGGCGATCTAACCCCACCGCTACTGCTAGAAGCCACCTCTAATCCGAAAGAGTTTGCGAGGGAAATACAATTATCTGGTTTTAGCGCTGGATTATTCACCTACGCCTTAACACAATATTTGTGGGAAGCAACTCCAGCAACGACAATTATTCACACTTTGTCACGGGTGGGAAATTCTATGCGCCAACTCGGTGGTAAACAGCAACCAGCATTATTAAATAGCAAAGAAAATCAATCAACGTTACTGAGGGATAATTTTCTCACAGAAAGCATCATTGGTGCCCAAGGGGTCGTGATAGGAACAGAAGAAGACGGCAAAACCGCTCAAGTGTGGTTAGGGGGAATACCTCCAGAAGTGTTGGAGTATTACGGAGTCAATTCGCGACTAAGTTTAGTGAGGGAGGATGCCAATATACAAATAGTATTGCGATCGCGTAACGGATTAACCGCAAAAGCCCAAATTTCCTCGGAAATTGAAAGTGCAACTCCTTTACAAGTCGGGCAATTAGTTCAAGAACAAGAGCGAGTTTTACCCAAAAAAATTAACTTAAGCGTTGTTCTGGATAGTAAACTAGAAAGAATTGAGCGGGTAGATATTACAAGTGGTTTTGCAACGATTTCTCCCGTGTCTAGTGTAGTTGCCGCAGAACAATCAGCCGATTATGTATTTGGTAAATTACTAAATACAAAAATTCCCGATTCACCAGCATCTCCCAGTCGCTATGGTTTATTTTCTCTGATCGGCGAACCAATTCCCAACACCGCAGGAGAAGACGGGGAAGCAGCGAAAGTCGCAGTACAACGCTTAGAGCGAAGATTGCAAATTTTACTAGCAGCAAAATTATGGCGACTAACAGAAAATGAAGGTTCTTCTCGCTTGCCAGTCAAAGCTAGTTTAGAGATAATTAGCGGTATAACGGCTCGCTGCATCATGGAACGGGAAACAGTGCGATTGACTGGACAATCGAATAAAAAATTACTTAGGAGCGAAGCCGGATATGTTCCCACCGTACCGATAGGTAGTCGGTTGCAGTACCAGGTAGAAAATTTGAGCGATCGCCCGATATATTTGATGCTGCTAGGATTGAATAGTAGTAGAACAGCGATCGCATTTTACCCCACGGCAAGCAGTCAAGAAGTTAACGCCGTAACAAAACCACCCCTGAAAGAAGTCGTCATCGCCCCTGGTGAGACTCTCACCTTACCAAAAAGTGCCACTAATTCGGAATGGGTAATTCCCGGTTCCCCTGACGAATGCGAACACCAACTAATTTTTAGCACAGCACCCTTCACCCAAACTCTCGCTGCCGTTCAAGCTGCTAAGTATTCTACCGCAGATAAACAACCGATTATCGAATTGTCGAAACCCTTGGAAGTAGCCCAAGCCCTTTTACAAGACTTACACAACGCTAGCGCAGCTACCGAGACAAGCCAAAGTACCGATTTTTACGCCTTAAATGTGAATAATTGGGCAAGCCTCAGCTTTATTTTTCAGGTGGTTTAATGACTTAGGAGGAGCGGAGTAGAGACGCGACGCCAGACGCTTCTCCTTACGGAGACGCTGCGCGAACAAGCCGGGGAACCCGTCCAACGCGCTGGCTCAAATTTCGCGTCTGTAGTTCGTTTCTACAAATACTTCTGCAACAGCAATCCTAACTTCTGTTTCGTTGCCGCCGGCACTTTTTCCAAATTCGTCAAAATCGCATACTTCAAGGCAGAATGAGCATCAGATGACGGCGGATTTTCACTCAAACGTCGGACAGTTTCTTGAATTACCTTTTGTGCATTTACCGCATTCCGCTGTAAATTTGCAATCACCATTTCCACCGTCACACTATCGTGATCTGAGTGCCAACAATCATAATCTGTTACCAAGGCTAAAGTTGCATAAGCGATTTCTGCTTCCCGTGCTAATTTCGCTTCTGGTAAATTCGTCATCCCGATTACCGTCGCACCCCAGCTGCGGTAAAGATGGGATTCTGCCTTAGTCGAAAATGCTGGTCCTTCCATACACACATAAGTGCCACCGCGATGCAGACTTACATCTGGTAAATTGAGAGAAGCGATCGCATCCCCCAAAACCCCAGCTAAATTCTGACAAATCGGATCACCAAAAGTAATATGAGCCACAATTCCTTCCCCGAAGAAAGTCGAAACCCGATTTTTGGTTCGATCAATAAACTGATCCGGAACCACCATATCTAGAGGTTTAGCTTCTTCCTTCAAAGAACCCACCGCACTAGCGGAAATTAAATACTCCACACCCAATTGCTTCATCGCATAGATATTCGCACGAAAAGGCAACTCAGAAGGCAAAAGCGTATGATTGCGACCGTGACGCGCTAAAAAAGCTACCTGTGTCCCGGACAAAGTTCCCAAAATAAAAGCATCAGAAGGTGAACCAAACGGTGTTTCAACATGCACCTCCTCTACATCTTTAAGTGCATCCATCTTGTATAAACCGCTGCCACCAATAATTCCAATCTTCGCTTCAGCCATGATTCTTAACCTGTAAATGTGCGACAATGCCAAGTTATTTTACTAGGAATTGGTCATTGTAGTGAGCGCTTCAGCGCTCAAATATAAAGGTTTTAAGCGGGAAACCGCTTACTACGTTTAAAATCGTTTACTTAAATTTAAGTTTGCTAGGATACAACGATTTAAATTGAGAACGAATGCTGTCAAGTCGAGCGACATCGAAAGGTAATTGAACGGTAAAAGTGCTACCTTTATTTAATTGGCTTTGTACATTAAAGTTGCCTTGGTGTGCTTGAACAATTGCAAAAGCGATCGCTAAACCTAATCCCGAACCACCACTGCTACGTGAGCGATCGCTATTGACTCGATAGAAGCGATCAAATATTCGCGGTATCTCTTGTTGCGGAATACCAATACCACTATCTTCAACTTGAATCACAGCATAATTCTCACTGCGATCTAAAATAACAATTACCTTCCCTCCAGTTGGTGTATATTGAATTGCATTCACAATTAAGTTAGAAATTAAACGATAAAGCTGGTCGCAATTGCTGATAATATTTATCGGTTCATGCAGCATAGAAGATGTCAGCGTCACCTTAGAACTATACGCCATCGCTGCAAATTCTTCAATTAAATCGCTGACAATTTCATTCAAGCAACATTCGTGTTGCAGTGTCGGTTGTTTATCCAAACGAGCTAGCAGCAGCAAATCTGAAACCAGCGTAATCAATCGCAAATTCTGACGCTGTAGAGTTTGTAAAATATCCCGCACCTCTGTTTCATCCAGCTGCGGCATTAAAAGCGCTGATTCCACCGTCGCTTGTGTCGCTGCTAAAGGTGTTCGCAATTCATGTGCGGCATCCGCTGTAAACTGTTGAATCTGTCTGTAAGATTGGTAAATCGGTTGCATCGCTAATCCCGCTAACCACCAACTAGCAACAGTAACCAAACCCATTGCTAATGGCAATCCTAATGCTAAAATCAATTTTACCGCATCTAGATAACTATTAAAATCTTGCAGACTTCGCCCGATTTGGATGTATCCCCAATTGCGATTATCTTGGGTGTGCAGCACAAAAGAAATTTGGTGGTATGATTTGCCTTGGCTATCTTTGAGAGTTTGCCAAAGTTTTTTATTCAAAACTGGGGACAGTTTTTGTGCCGAACCTGCGATCGCAATCAAGCGTCCGGAATTATCAAAAAAACGCACATAATAGTAGCCTTGATTGATGGCACTAAGAGTATGACGTTTGGGATTTGATTGTTCTTGAATGCATTTGTCTCCAACTACGCAAATATTTGGTAAAAGCTCTTGAATGACTGTTTCTATGCGTCCAGGTTGCTTTAGTTTCAGTTCAATACTATCGTGCAAAGTTCCCGCAACAGATTCCACTTCTTGGTCTAATGTTACCCAATGGGCATGAAATACTGCTTTATAGACACCAAATCCGCACAAACTTAAAATCAAACCCATAACCATTGCATATGACAATGCTAAACGAATGCGGGTCAAATTAAACAGTTTATTTTGATTCATGGCGTGAGATTAAAACGATATCCTAAGCCATGCAAAGTTTCGATCAAGTTCGCACAACCACTATTAGTTAACTTGCGACGCAGCAAACGCATTTGCGCTGCCACTACATTACTAATAGTTTCTGAACTTACTTCCCAAAGCTGATAACGAATCTGTTCAGTGGTAAGAATTTGATTTGGATGCTTCATAAAATATTCTAATAATTGAAATTCTTTATTTGTTAGGGGAATTACCTGTTTATCTCCCTCAAAATTGTGACTGACTGTACTGTTGCCGTAATCTAAAGTTAAGTTGCCAACAGTAAGTTTTTGGGATTGAAATTGAGGCGATCGCCTTTGCAAAGCACGCAACCGCGCTAATAATTCTGCCATTCCAAATGGCTTCACCAAATAATCATCAGCACCTGCATCCAAACCAGTAACTTTATCTTCCATTGTGTCTTTTGCCGTCAGCATTAACACAGGTAAAGGATTTTTATTATCGCGTAAACGTTTACACAACTCTAAGCCTGAGATTCCTGGAAGCATCCAATCAAAAATAGCTACTGTATATTGCATCCAGCTATTATCTAAATATGCCCATGCTTCATTACCATTAAAAACCCAATCTACCAAATATTTGTGCTGCGTCAGAGTTCGTTTAATCGCAGCACCCAAATCTGGTTCATCTTCGACTAACAGCACCCTCATAAAAATTATCCATAATTAATAGATATCGACCGCTCTTTTATTATGCGTTGCCCAAAACCCTTGTATAGATGCGATTTATTGCGTCTTCGGCTATGTCTAATATGTGTGAAACTCAGCTATACCTATGGGAATCTCTGCATCGCTGCCAACCATTTTAACCGATAAGTGGTAGATAGAATTCCTACTAATAGTTGGTCTTTTTACATTCTTTAGATCAATATAAAACTTAGTGTTAGGAGGAACGGCTTCGGGGAAAGCTAGTAGTATTGTTCTCCCGTTGATAGAAACATTAGTGTTGATTTTCTGTTCCTTTTCATCCACAATATCAATATTCTTAATGTCATTACTCAAAGTTATATTGCTGGGAATATTGATAATTAGTTCGGTAATAGCCTTGCTATTTTTCGGAACATGTATCCGGAAAGTATGCCTGACAATCTGCCAGCGTGAAAGCGGAAATTGTACGTTTCCATCAATATGAGTTACACTACTGTTGTTATTTTTTGCACTTGCGTAGTTAGAAGAAAGCAAGGATAGAATAACTACTAATGCAGTAGAGTATATTAGTGTTTTTTTCATGTTGAATTTACCATGTCTTGCAAAAATTTATCTGCAATGAAACAATTTTTTATTACTGAATACATCGGTGACAATTTATTTATTAAAATTAAAACGTCCATCTAATTTTTTACCGTCAACATCAGAAGTAACTTTGACCTGATATTGACCAGTGGCATTTACAGGAAGCAAAGCTGTATAATGTTTCCCTTCAGTGTCATATTTAAGATTTAAACTTTTCTGAGTTCCATCAGGTAATTGAACTTGAGCGGTTACTTTAGCGTTAGGAATTGCCTCGTGATTGTCTCCTTTTAGCAAATAAAAATCCATATGTGTTCCGTTAGCTTCTTTCTCTGGAACAAACTCTAAATGGTAAGCTCCCGTCTCTACAACTTGTCCCCCATGAGATTCACCATGTCCTCCTATTTTCGCAATAGGTGACGCAGAAGATGGAGTACTTGAGGTAGAACTCGTAGGACTATTTTCTGTATTAACTGTTTGATTACCATTACTACAAGCTGCTAAAAAAAGCAGCCCTAAACTTGCGAGAATAATTAAGCTTGATTTGAGATATTTCATGGATTTACTCCTATTTTAATCAATAAATT